>JANMSU010000384.1:0-2909 GCA_031389835.1 Chloroflexota bacterium | reverse complement strand
CCCACGGCCGAGGCGCCGACGTCGTGATCGAGGCGAGCGGGAATGCCGATGCGCTACAGCTCGCGATCGACGCGGCCGCTTTCCAGGCCGCGGTGGTCGTGTGCTCGTGGTACGGCAGCAAGCCGGTGACGCTCGATCTCGGCTCGCGCTTCCATCGCGCGCGCCTGCGTCTGGTGAGCTCTCAGGTGTCGCAGCTCGATCCTGCCCTTGCTCCGCGCTGGGACCGGCAACGGCGAATGGACACCGCTGTTTCGCTGCTCGGCGAGCTCGTCATCGGTCCACTCATCACGCACCGCATTCCCTTCGCTCGCGCCGCGGAAGCCTACGCGCTGGTGGATCAGCGCCCGGAGGAAAGCGTGCAGGTGATCCTCACCTACGAATAACGGAGCCGTGTTGCTTGTGAGCGGCGACATCGCGCGGCGCACCGGCGGCAATCTCTACGACCGGCGCATGGAACGGGCCTGCCGCCGCGCCGGCGTGCCGCTCCGGATCGTCGCCATCACATCGACCGGGCAGGCGCGCGTCGCGCTCGCTCGCGCAAGGGCGAGCGTCGTCATCGTCGACAGCATCGCGATCCCGTCGGCCACGCCGCTCGTGTCGTGGATCCGCCACGGCCTGCGCGCGCGGCTCGTCGCGCTGATGCACATGCCGTCCACCGCGCGTGGTACGGATGCATTGCTTCGTGCCGCCGACCGCGTCGTCGCGGTCAGTCCCGAGCTTGCCCGCACTCTCGTGCGCGGCGGCCTGCCCCGGTCGCGCCTGACGGTGATCCGGCCGGGATCCGACGGCATCCCCCGCCTCGCGCGCGGAGAGCGCCCCGCGAGCGACCGCCGCCAGCTGCGGGTCCTGGCGGTCGCGAACTGGTCCTCAGCGAAGGGCATCGCGACGCTTGTCCGCGCGGCCGCGCACGTACCGGACGTTCACCTCGACCTCGTCGGCGACACCGGCGCCGGCGCATATCGCGGTACGGTCCTGGATCTCATCAGGTCACTCGGCCTCGCACGTCGCGTCGCGATCTACGGCTCACTCCGGGAGCGCGCGCTCGCGCGGCGCTACGCGGATGCGGACGTCTTCGCGCTGCCGTCGGAGCGCGAGGGCTACGGGATCGTCTTCGCCGAGGCGCTGATGCACGGCCTGCCGATCGTCGCGGCGGACATCGCGTCCGTGCGGGCGATCGTCGGCGAGGCGGGATTGTTCGTCGCGCCGCGACGGGTCCGCCCGCTCGCGGCCGCGCTGCGGCTCACGACGGACGCGTGGCTGCGACGCAGGCTCGCGAAGGCAGCGCGGGCCAGGGCGCGCGCGTTACCGCGCTGGACGAGCAGTCAGGCTGTGTTCGTCGCTCTGGTCATGAGCGAAATACGGACGGCCGTTGCCCGGTCGTGATCGGAGTGTCTCGATGGAGGTACCGACGATCCTCGACCACTCGTGAACGTCGCCCGCTCCCGTCGCGCAGTACGCCCACGACCTCTGCACCAGCGTGACGACGGGATCGCCGCGTCCCCCCTCGTGCTTTGCGATGCAAGCGAACTCGATCAGCGCAGCCATACTCGTAAACCCCCACTGATTCCCTCGGCGCCATCTTCGCCAAACATGACGGGTTCCGTCATGACGAAACCGTCATCCCGATGCCTGGGGGGCGCCTACTTGTGGCTGGAGTTAACTACTCGGAGCTTTGCGCCGGCAGCGTCGCCCGGCACCAAACGAGTGCGGGCGTTTCCCGCTGGAGCTCGGAGGGCTTCGATCCCCGTTGGCTCGATGCGCGTCCACTGATGGTCCTCGCTCGCGCCCAATGAGCAGTATGCCCACGCTCGCTGCTCCAACGTGATCGACGGTTCGCCGCGAGTCTGATGGGGCGCGACGCAAACGAATTCGATCAGGGCGGCCATTGCGACACCCCCCTTACCTCCCCGCAATACTACGCAAAGGCTCGCTTCAAGCAGGCACTTTGTTACATGTGGGACTACTTGCGTCACGCCTAATCAGGCGTTCGGGCACGCTCGCTGCATGGGTGGGCACGAAATGCAGGCCGAAGTGGAGCTCATCGCGGCACGGTTGCAGGGCGACCGGCTCCGCTACCTCGTCGATCGCCAAGCGTGCGCGATCGGACTCGACCCGGATGAGACGGCGCGGGCCGCGACAGCCGAACTGTTCCCTGCGGTCCCACTGCGCAGATTCGTCGTGCACTCGACGAGCTGGCGCTACGAGCGCGGGTGTCTCCTCTTGACCTACCTGGCCTACTCCGACGAGCTTCCCTTTGAGGAGCTTCCCCAGGTCCTGCCGCGCGACGCGGACGCGGTCGGCAAGGGCATCCCATCCGTTGCGGCTCACGCCATCCGTCATCTCGCCTTTCTGTCGAGCCAGGAGCCTGACAAATACGGTCACGCGATCTCGCCCGAGACGCTCGCCCACCTTGCGCGGATCGAGCCCGACGTCGCGGGACACATCTACCGGGAGCGGGCTGCCTAGCGCGCGCGCCGGCGCTGGTGGGCGACGAACTCGAGCAGGTCGGCTTTGGTGATGATGGAGACCGGCCGGTCGTCCGAGGCGGCGAGCAGCGCGGGAGCGCCGGAGGAAAGCTCCGCGTAGAGGCGCTCGATGTCCTCGTTCGCCTGCACGACCGGGAAGGGCGCCTCCATGAGACGCTCGACTCGCTCGTCGACGAGCCCCGGCTCGCGGAAGACCCGGTCGAGCATGGTCGTCTCCTGGACGCTGCCGACGATGTCGCTCACGAGCGAGGCCTCGCCGTCCGCGACGACCGGGATCTGCGAGATGCCGTAGCGCTGCATCGTGTCGATCGCCGAGCGCACGCTCTGCCCCTTCGACACGACGATGAGCCCCGGCGTTCCCGCGCGGTCGCGCACGACGTCGAGGACCGTCGCATGGACCGGGTACCGCTCGAGGTATCCGTT
>JANMSU010000325.1:0-2913 GCA_031389835.1 Chloroflexota bacterium | reverse complement strand
GCGGAGATCGCCGAGCGGTCGAGCACCGTGTCCGACACGAGGATGCGCGCATCGCAGCGTACCGCGAGCGCGATCGCATCCGAAGGCCGGCAGTCGATCTCCACCTCGCGCTCGCCGAGCTGAAGGAACAGGCTGCCGTGGAACACGCCGCCTCCGTTGTCATCGGCGACGAGATCCTTGATGACGATGCGCGTGATCTCGACGCCGAACTTCGCGATCATGTCCATCATCAGATCGTGCGTGAGAGGCCGTTCACTCGCGACGCCGGCGAGGCGCGTCGCGATGCTGTGTGCCTGGTCCGGTCCGATCCAGATCGGGAGGAGGCGGTTGGTCTCCTTGGCCTGGAGCAGGACGACGTGCTGACCCGTAAGGACATGTACCCGGACCGACTCGACCGTGCATGGGACGAGCATCGCCCTAGGCTAACGCGATTCCGACCGCGCGCGCCTGCCTGCGCGTCATCCGAAGCGCGCGCGGCGTACCGTGTCGCCGCGGCGGAAGAACACGAGCAGCAGCAGGCCGGCGGCGAAGCCGCAGACGTGCGCGAAATACGCCACCTGCTGGGCAGCCGCGTGGCCCGCGACGCGCAGCTCCGCAACGCCTTCGAGGATCTGGAGCACGATGAACATCCCGATCACGATGAGCGCGGGTAGCTCGACGATGGTGATGAAGAATCCGAGGAACACCAGCGTCGATATGCGCGCCGTCGGCGACAGGAGCAGGTAAGCGCCGAGCACGCCGGCGATCGCCCCCGACGCGCCGACCATCGGCCCGGGCGCGATGAGTCCCTGCCCGATCGCGGCGACGATGCCGCAGAGCAGGTAGAAGACCAGGAACTGCACGCTGCCGACGCGGTCTTCGACGTTGTCGCCGAAGATCCAGAGATAAAGCACGTTGCCGATCAGGTGCAGCCACCCGCCGTGCAGGAACATATGCGTGAGGAGTGGCGCGAAGGTGTCGAGTCCGAAGTCGCTGGATGCGATGCGGCGCGTGAACTCCAGCCAGTCGAACGCGTAGCGGTCAAAGAACGCATCCAGCGCACCCGGTTGGCGCGTGAGATAGACCACATAGATCCAGGCCGCGAGGTTCAGCGCGAGGAGAAGGCGATTGACGATCGGCACGCCGCGTACGGGATTCGCATCCCGTAGCGGGATCACCGCGCGATGCTCGTCGCGACGATCTTCGTCCCGTGGAGTGTGTAGGCGACCTGCAGCGATTCGGACACGTAGAAGCCGGAGGCCGCCGGCAGGTGGGGTGGGAGCGCGAAGCGCGCGAGCTCGCGACCGTCACGCGTCAACTGAACGACAAGCTTTCCGCCCGAGTCGAGCAGGTAGATCGATCGTTGCGCGTCGATCGCCTGGACGCCGTTCGCGCGTGGCGCCGTCCCCTCCCAGCGCGGAACGAACTCGATCCGCGACGCCGTCGTGACGAGCGGGTTGCGCCGGAAGCGCTGAAGCTCGCCGGCGGAGGTCACGATCCACACGTCCCCGTCGACCGCGAGCGCACGCGCCGTGTTCGGCGCGAATGGTGTTGTCAGATAGGCGGTCGCGGCCCGGAACCGCTGGCCATCGCTCGACTCGTGCTTCCACAACTGTCCCGTTTCGCTGTCGAGGACGTAGAGGTTGTCCGTGAAGACCGCGATCGCCGACGCCGTCTTCCACTTCGCACTGTCGCCAGGCGTGACGTCGTCAAGCTGAGTCGTCGCGCGCCACAGCTTCTTGGCGTCGTCGAGGATGTACACGGCAAAGTCCTGCAGGGTGATGAGGACCGGCGAGGCTGCGGGGCCTTTGACCCCGCGTTGGAGCAGCGACTCCTGCTGGATGGGGTCGCCGAACACGCGCCAAAGACGTCCCTCCCCAGAATCCGCGATGAACAGGCCGCTCACGTTGCCGACGACCTGGACGAGCTTCGCTCCCGGGGCGAAGCGGGCGAGGTCGAGGATGACACCGTCCATGCGGTCGGTGAGCGCGATGACGTCCGCGCGCAGGGTCGCGATCTTCTCTTTAACAGCGAAGGGCGAGCGCTCAGCTTCGTCCAGTTTCTCCGTCGCGCTGGCGAGTCTCTCGCGGGCGGCGTCATAGTCCGGTGTCGTCCGGTCGGCCAGACGGTGCGCCGACGCGATGAAGTCCTCGGCATTGACGACCGCCAGCTGATAGTCCCGGCTCGCGCTGGTCGCCTGGTAATCGCGATAGGCAAGTGCGCCGACGCCGGTTGCCGCGACCAGGAGCAGCAGCGCGAGCGTCGTCATGGCGCGACGCTGCCGCCGCGACCGCGAGCGGGCGGTGTCCGGGTGACGGGGAAGCGCCGCCCCGCGTTTCGGCATGAGCTCGAGACCGACGGCGACGCTCTTCGACGCCGCGGACGTGACCGGGGTCGCCGCGCCGCGCAGCAGCCGTCCCAGGCTCCGCGGGATGCGCATGACCACATCGAGACCGGAGCGGATGTTGTCGGCCATCGCGACGTCTTCCGGCCGCAGGATCTGGGGCGGTTCGGGCGCGAGACGGGCGGCCGCGCCGGTCGACTGCGCGACCTCGATGAAGATCACCGCGTCGCTGCCGGCGACGTTGTCCGCGATGGCGCGGTTGTGGATGTGCGCCGCGGCCGACCGAGGATGGAGCGTGACCGCGGCGTTCTTGAGCGCCTCCGCTCCGAGGCCCTCCACCAGCGCAGCGCTCGCGAGGATGACCGTGTCGCCCGCCTCGATCGATTGCCGCCAAACCTTCGGCAGCACGTCGGCATCGACACCGAGTGATGCGGCCTCACGCGTCGTGCTCTTGTGGACGAAGTCTGCGAGCTCCCCGGGCTCATCACCAGGGAGGAAAAGCCGGGCCCGCCGCACGAGGAAGACCTGTGCGCCACCGACCCGCGACGTGTACAGCTCGTTGTTGACGACAACGGCGCACGCGCACTGAA
>JANMSU010000200.1:0-16948 GCA_031389835.1 Chloroflexota bacterium | reverse complement strand
ATCGGCCTGGTCATCGCACAACTCGTCACGACGCGGCGTCAGTCCGCGGGCATCGCGGCGGGCGTACTCGTCGCTTTGTTCCTCGCGAACGGCGCCGGCCGCACCGCCGACGTCGGTCCGATCCGCTGGCTCTCCCCCTTCTACCTCTTCGAGCGCTCTAAACCGCTCATCGAGGGTGGAGCGCTCGATGCTATCGGTCTAAGTACGTTGTTCGGCGCCGCGGTCTTCCTGATCACGGCCGGTGTTGTCATGTTCGCGCGGCGTGATCTCGGCGGCACCGCACTCCCTTGGGTCGCACCCGCGAGCCGCGCGACACGATCCCCGTCACACGACCCACTCCTCCGTCTCCCCGTACTGGCTCCGCTACGTCAGCAACGCTTATGGATCGTTTCGTGGCTCGTGGGCTTCGTGACGCTCGCGGCTCTGCTTATCTCGATCACACGGTCGATCGTGGATTCGCTGACTTCCTCCGCCGTGCCGCTCCTACGCGCGTACTTCGAGCGCGCGGGTCTGAGCGCGTACGACTCGTTCGTCGGCGCGATCTGGCTGTCCCCCGCGATGCTGCTGCTGTCGATCTACGCGATCACGCAGGTGGCGGGCTGGTCTGCGGACGACGCCGAGGGCCGGCTCGCGACCGTGCTCGCCACGCCGGTGTCGCGCGCGCGCGTGATCCTGGAACGGCTCGCGACGCTGCTCGTTGGGGTCGCGCTCATTGCCGCCGCGTCTTCGGTCGCGGTGTACGTCGTCGCCGCCGGGCAACGCATCGAGCTCGACCGCGGCCGCGTCGCGCTCGCGACCGGCCTGCTGCTGACGATCCCCTTCGCGTTCGGCGCAATCGGCCAGCTCGTGTCGGCATGGCGGCCGCGCATCGCCGTCGTCGCGCTCTCGGCCGTCGCGGTGTTCAGCTATTTCGTCCAGCAATTCGCGCCGCTCTTCGATTGGCCGGATTGGGTCGCCAATCTCTCGCTCTACACGCTCTACGGCATGCCCATGTCCGGAGACGTCAAATGGGGCGGGGTCGCCGGCCTCGTGGGGATCGGCGCCGCCGCAACAGCCCTTTCCGTGGCGGCACTGCGACGCCGAGATGTCGGTGCCTGACGCTCCGGGACCAAATGTCCCGTTCCCGCCGCAGGAGGCGGAGCTGGTCGAGGAGATCCCGACCGGCCCGAAGTGGCAGTACGAGCCGAAGTGGGACGGCTTCCGCGGTGTGCTAGAGAACGACAACGGCGAGCTCGCACTCTGGAGCCGGAACGGGCGCCCGCTGCTCCGTTACTTCCCGGAGCTGCGGACCCTCGGCGAGCTCCTGCCGCCGCACTCCGCTCTTGACGGCGAGATCGTGATCGAGCGAGAGGGCCACCTTGACTTCGACGCGATGCAGAATCGCCTGCACCCTGCGGAGTCGCGCATCCGGAAGCTCGCGGCGGAGACGCCCGCGACATTCATCGCCTTCGACGTGCTGTTGTGGGAGGGCGAGCCGATCCACGAGCGTCCGCTCAGCGAGCGCCGGCTGAAGCTACTCGAGGTCGCGAAGAGGTTCACGCTGTCGGTCACCACGACGGACGTCGCGACAGCGAAGCACTGGCTCGAGCGGCTGGAGCTCATTGGACTCGACGGCATCATCGCGAAACGGATCGACAGCCCATACAAACCCGGCTCGCGCGAGGTCGTGAAGAAGGTGAAGTACCACAAGACCGCGGATTGCGTGATTGTCGGCTACCGGACGAATGGCGAGAAGGTCGCGAGCCTGCTCTTGGGCCTCTATCGCGAGGACGGAACCCTCGACTTCGTCGGGCACACCTCCGGGATCGCTGCATCACTTCAGAAGCAGCTGCAGCAGATGCTCCCGCCGCTGCGGGAGGCGGGGCACCTCGCCTTCGACCCGAGCGAATGGGGACGCACACCAGACGCGGGCTCGCGCTGGTCACAGGGAAAGGATCTCCCGTGGCACGAGATCCGGCCGACACTGGTGTGCGAGATCCGGTACGACAAGATGGAGGACGAGCGCATCCGACACGGCACGCGCTTCCTCCGGTTCCGCCCCGACAAGGATCCAAAAGACTGCACCTGGGAACAGGTGCGGCCGCGACCAGAGCAGGGTGACCCAGTGCTCTCGACTCTTCTACTCGATCGCTCGTCCCGCGGCTAGGTGACCAGCAGGGGTCCTATTGCGCAGGCCACATGTGCGCTAGATACGACGATGGACCGCCCGAGACTCCTGTCGAAGCTCCTTCGCTCCTAACGAGGCACGCGCTCCCACTGCGCGAGAGCGGCACGTGCGCGCTCCCGGTCGAGGTTCCAGGCGCGCCAGTCCGGCGCGCGCGAGAGATCGCGCCATCGCGTGTGCTGGTGTAGCACGTTGAAGACTCCACCGCGGTCGCGCTGCGGCACCGCGTCGTAGCGCGCGACGATGTCCGGCACCGCGCCGTCGCCCAGAGACCACAGAGCCCACACGTCCAGCAATCGCTGCGTGTCATCCGGCAGCCCGGTCGGGTCGATCACGCGAGCGAGATTCGCGCGCGCAATGTGACCGGAGGGCCCGATGACGTTGACGCACAGACCGACCGCGACCGCCGCAGCGACGAGCGGCGGCGCGACGAACGCCATGCGCGCGCGCGGCACGCTCCACATGAAGATCGCGAGCGCGACAGCAAGGAAGGCGATCGCCGCGAACGCGTAGAACCGAAGCTCGCTCCAGCCATAGGCGCGCTGGTACAGATCGAGGCGGTAGTAGGCCGACACGAGCACCGCCGCAGTCATCAGCAGGAGCGCCACCGCGGCGCCGACGTACAGTCGCCCACGGCCGCGCACGAGGAGCTCGAGCGCGAGGAGCATTGCGCCGACGATCGTGACCACCGCGATGAGCTCGAAGAACCCGCGGCGCGCGTAGGCGCTGTAGGTGATGGCCGCGGCGTCGAGCGTGTCACGCCCACCGAAGAGGTACGCGAGCTGCAGCACCACGAACGACGCGAACAGGGCATCGATCACGAGGAGCGCCACCGTCGCCGTCTCCGCGCCGAGGACCGACGCCACGGAGCCACCGGTGTCCTCACGCGGTGCGCGCGACATGGTCCACAGCGCGCCGGTGGCCATCCAGGCCACGATCCCAGCCACCAGGAGACGGCCTGGCGCTTCGCCGAGCAGCTCGACGAGGCGTTTCGGATCGATGACGCGTTCGAGCGTCCGTGCGAAGATCACGTCGGCCGACGAGAACAGCACGGCAAAGACGAAAACGAACGGCGCGGCCAGGAGCACGCCGCCGACGGGACCAGAGGCTCTTGCCATCCGGGGCGACAACCGCCGCACGACCGGCCACGCGCGTTCGATGGCACTGAAGACACCGGCCAACAGCCGGCCGAAGAGCGAGAAGACCTCGCCGATGAGACGCCGAATGGGGAGCGTACTGACCGGCACGCCGCCGAAGACGAGCACCGATGCCCCGCACAACGTGAGCGCCGCGAGGACGTTGAAGAAGGTCAGCGGTGCGTCGGTGCGCACCGCGACGAACGCCGCGAACCCGAACGCCGACGTCGGGATCCAGAGGTCGATGGGCCGGGGCCGTATCCCGGGCGCGCGCAGTGCCCACGCTGAACCGAGGAACAGCGCCGTCACGAGCGGGAAGTTCAGGCCGAGCCCCTGCCCGTAGATGAGGTACTGGGCCGCGAGGCCGAGCATGAGGGCGAGCGCCAGCGTCACGGCGGCGCGTCGTTCGAGCACGGTGTCACTGTCTTGCCGCCGAGGCGCGGCGTCATCGCGCGCAAGAGACGGTCCACGTAGTACTTACGCGTCCCACAAGTGAGATGGCGGCGACGCGGACGCCGGGTACTCTCCGGCAATGCGGATCCAGAACGCGCAGCGCGTCTCCGAGGCGATCCAGACCCTGAGCGCGGGCACGTCGCTCGACACGCTGGTGGACCGCCTCTACGACCTCACCGACGGAACGCTCGCGCTCGACCGCGCCACGCTGCATCGCATCGCGCGGGGCAAGACGCAGGTCGCGCGCGCGATCGACTCGCCCGAGGAATGCATCCGCCTCTACTTCGCGCTGATGATCCTGGGGTGCGAGCGCGAGCTCTCGGTGACGTCGATCGCCGACGAGGGTCACGCAGTGCTCGCGGGTTTCGTCGGCGAGCCGCTCGCATCGCTCATCTTCCGCGACCTCGCGGTGACGCTGCCGAAGCTGACCGACCGGAACACGCTGAAGGAATATCTCGAGGAGGGTCTACGGGTATGGCTACCGAAGTGATCTCCGGGCGGCCGCGCGCGGAGAGCCACACCCACCGCGCCGAACAGGAGCGTCTGCGCGCGCACCTCGAGCAGAAGCTGCGCGTGCGCACCCCCTTCGCGCCGCTCGCGGACGTCCGCGCACTGCTGATCAGCCCCGACCGCGAGGATCGACCGAAGAGCCTCGTCGTGAGCTCGCAGGCGAGTGTCGCGGAGCGCATCTATCTGTACGTGCACGTCGCCGCGCACATCGCGCTCGGGCATCACCTGCCGCTCGTCACGATCGTTGAGGGCGCGCACGGTGTGACGCGGTTCTCCGACGCATCGCGGCACCGGGAGGCAGAAGACCTCGCGCGCGCGATCTGGTGGGGGCAGACCGACAAAGGCGGGCTGCTCGGCGCGCCGGCACTCGTTCAGCAATCGGCGATGCTGCGCCGACTGCTCGCGACCGGCGTCACCCGGACCGCGCTCCGATCGGTGCTGCTCGGTCTGCGGCACGCGTACTACGACCTGCACATCGAGCGCGCCCTCGCGCGCAGTGGGATGGCGGCGTGGCTTCGTGACGCGCTCTGCCTGACCGCGGTGGTCTGCGTCGCTCCCCAGCTTTCCGACTAGCGCCCGAATCCCAGGGCTAAGGCTGCTCCGGTGGCTCCTTCGCTTTCGGTGGCCGCCGGGAGGTCCCACGATTCCAGCCGCTTCCCCGCCCCCGCTCGCGCCACGCCTGCTGCTCTTCTTCGGTCCACTTTCGGCTCGGACGCACGAGCACGCGGTCATCGATGACCGGGTCCTTGAGCTTCAGCCTGGTGAACAGGGGCTTGAGGCTCACGCGGTGCTGCCAGATGTCCGCGGTGAGATCGCCGACCTTCGCGACGCGCTCGCGCATGGTCTCGAGCGTGAACGCTTCCGGTCGCACGTCTGGGACCTCGTCCCAGCGCAGCGGCGCCGAGGCGCGCGCATCGGCCATGGGCCGGATCGAGTACGCCGATGCGATCGTGCGGTCGAAGGCGTTCTGACCGTAGTCGACAAAAACGCCGGTGCGGTCCTTCACCACCCACGTTGTCGTCGCGATCGTCGGCACACGATTCGCCACCTCGACCGCCACGGCCTTCGCGAATCGACGCACCTCTGGGAACGGGAGCTCGATCTCGATCGGCGTGAGGATGTGCATGCCCGAAACGCCTGACGTCTTGGGGTAGCTCGGTAGACCGAGCTCGTCGAGGACGTCCTTCACGACCATCGCGATCTGACGCACGTGCTCCCACGGATTCCCCTCGCTTGGGTCCAGATCGATGAGCATGTAGTCGGGCTTCGCGACGTCTGGAACTCGTGAGTGCCAGGTGTGCATCTCGATGCAGCCGAGGTTCGCGATCCACACCAGCCCTGCAGCATCGGTGACGACCGGAAAGTCCGCCTCGTTGCCGCTGGGGTAGCTGATGTGGACCGTCTCGAGCCAGTCGGGATGCGGCACCGGCACGCGCTTCTGATAGAAGAAGTCGCCCTCGACGCCGTTCGGATGCCGCTTCATCTGCATCGGCCGGCGCTCGACATGGTTCAGCGCGAACGGCGCGAGGTCGGCGTAGTACTGGATGAGATCGCCCTTGGTCAGGCCACGCGCGGGAAAGAACATCTTCTCGAGGTTGGTAGCCGCGACCTCTCGCTCGCCGACGCGCACGAGGTCATTGTGACCGGAGCGCCCTGACCACCTTGTCGATGCGCTCGACGCGAGTCTCCGGTCGCTTGGCTTCCGTCACCGCCGCGACATGCTCCTTGCGCCGCGTGAACGAAAGCGCGTCGAACGCCGGGCGTAGCCTCGCGGATGCGAGCGCTCTTGCGAGATCGCTTGGGACCATGACGGTCCGCGACGCCGTATCCGCTTCGAGCGTCACACGCGCTCGCATACCCGCGGCGAGCTTGGCCGCCTCGCGGATCTCCTTGCGCGCGGGCACATAGAACTTCCCGCCGTACACCGCGATCGTCGAGCGGTAGGCAACGCCGTTGAGCGTGACGTTGACGGGAATGCGTTTCTTCTCGCTGAGCGCGGCCATGACGTGCGCCGGTACTTCGACGAGGAGAGCGCCGTCCGGATCGGGCTGCACGATCACGCTGAACGACACGGGCGGCACGCGGCGAGATTAGGCCAGTCCCCGGGTCAGCGGACGGTGATCGTCCAGTACACCCCGGGATCCTCGAGCCACGTTGCCCCATCGATCACGCCGCGAACCCGCAGCACGTACAGACCGGGAGTCGACGGCCCGCGCACCTGGAACTGGAACCAGCCGACCTGACCCGGACCCACATACGCGGTCGTCGTTGTCGCGAGGCGCGTATTCGACAGCCAGCCGTGGTTCAGATCCCAGCGCTGGGCGTCGAGCGGATCCGCGGTTCCGAGGTTCGCCTGCTGTCCCGGGTAGCCGCGGTACCAACCGCGGTAGCCGTTGTTGCGGAATGCGACGACCATCGTCGCGGTCTGGCCAGGTGAGAGCGTCACATCCGGACTCTGCGCGGCCCAACCCGCGTGATAGCCAAGGTCGAACGACGGCACCGCGATCGCGGCGTCGACGACCCCGCCGACGTCCATGACCCAGTAGTTGCGATAGCTCGAGCTGTCGCTGTACGCGCGGCCGACGCCGATGGCGCGATAGTTCGGATTGGTGAGGACCGCGTAGTGCGCGGGGCTGTTGATCCAGCCGTTCAGGACCTCATTCGCGCTGGCGTAGCCCCCGGCGATGTTCTCGCCGGTGAACGTCTGACGTCCCGGGTAGCCCGCGTCGCTCATGCGTTGGACCGGGGCGCGCCCATCACGGGATGTGTGCGAGAAGTAGTTGTAGACAGCCATGTCCGTGGCCATCCACTTGGAGGCGAAGGTGAGCGTGTCCGAGACGGCCAGGCGCGCAAGCCCTTGCGTCGCGCGGAAGGAGTTCACGGCTGTGACGAGATCGGATTCCTGCGCATCGAGGCTCGCCGCGGCACTGGGCAGCGAACCGGGCCAGGCCACGAGCAAACAGGCGATGAGGGCAGCAGAGATGAAGATGCGCGCCGTTGACGTAGACAACTTGCCTTCCCCTCCTCATCGCGAACCCGGCCTCAACTCCGGTACTCGCAGGCTAACGGGATGTGAGTGAAGAAGACACGGTCCTGCCCCTAATTGGGACGAAAGACGTACGCCTGTTGGGGGGTTCACCGCTCGGTTGCTCGGTTGTCGCGCGCTGTGGCGTGCTGCGCGAGACCCAATCAGCGCGTTACGTGTCGCGGCGTGTACGCAAATCCACAACGACGTAGCGTCCTGGCGACCTTTTATCTATCTGATCGCCGCGCTGGTCATCCTCGAGGCGGCGAATGTGACCGATCTTGTGGCGTCGGCGGACCTCGCTCGAAACGCCGTCTGGGCTCTCGCAGGATTCTTCGGGATCGGCGTCGTGATGAACGCGATATCCCGGAGCATGAAGGAGAGGCGCATGGCTTTGGTCGCGTTGCCACTCAGCGCTCTCAGCGTGATCGTGGCGCTAGGGCTGTGAGAGGGGAACTGGGCCCTAGGTCCTGGGTATGACTGAGGGCGTGCTCCGGTCGTATCGAGACGCCAGGTCGCGAAGCTGTTGCGGCTCGATTGGCTTCGTGACGACGTCATCAAAGCCCGCGGCAAGAAAGATGGCGATCTGATCGGGCATCGCCGAGGCCGTCAGGGCGATCATGGGGGTTCGCACACCGGCGGCGTGCAGTTGCCGGCAGATCGCGTCGCCCTTCAGCCCTGGGAGTTCGATGTCCATCAGGATCAGCTCGAATGTTTCCTGCAGCCCCGCCGCGAGACCGTCGGGTCCGGTCTTGGCCAGAGTGATGTGGTGACCCTGCGGCTCGAAGACCGCGACGACGAACTCGCTATTCATAACGTTGTCTTCAACGAGAAGGATTCGCATCGGCTAGACCTTTCTGATTCGCAGCGAAGCGCTGGAGCCAGCGATCGAACCGCGCCGCGTCGATCGGCTTCCGTATGTGGTCATCCACGCCAAGGTCGGCGTCAGCCTCTTCGTCCAGCGCGGTGACGACGATGGCGGGAATGCGCAGGTTCCGGTCGCGCAGCGTTTGAAGGATGATCTCGCCCCGACCGTCTGGA
This sequence comes from Chloroflexota bacterium, assembly GCA_031389835.1. Taxonomy (GTDB): domain Bacteria; phylum Chloroflexota; class Limnocylindria; order P2-11E; family P2-11E; genus CF-39. Next base: position 8,619 of record JANMSU010000200.1, on the reverse strand, counting down.
AGGCTTAGATCGAGGACGATCCCAGCCGGAATGTCTCGTTCGATGAACGAGAGTGTCTCGTAGACCGATCTGACGACATCAACGGCGACGCCGTGCCGCTCGGCCAGCGCCACGACCAGGTCGGCATCGCGTCGGTTGTCCTCGACCAGCAACAACCGCGCGCCAGTCAACGCGCGAGGAACCGCACCCGGCAAACGGACGAAGAACGTCGTGCCCGCGCCGACAGAGCTCTCGAAGGTGATCGTGCCGCCGTGCAGCTCAACGAGGCTCTTGGTCAGCGCGAGACCGAGTCCGGTACCCGGCTGGCCATCCGCGCTTTCGTGGAATCGCTCGAACGTGCCGAACACTTTGGTGTGACTCTCGGCAGGAATGCCGATCCCACTGTCTTTGACCTCCAACGTCAATTCCTCGGTGCCGGCTGACGCGGTCAGCCGTACGGTGCCGCCCACGGGAGTGAACTTGACCGCGTTCGAGAGGAGGTTGTCCAAGATCTGTCGAACGCGTGTGGCGTCGACCGTCACGAACGGAGCGGCGCTGGGGATCACCTCGAAGTGCACGCCGCGACCCTCCGCAGCGAGCCGGGTCGTCGCGATGACCGGCTCGAGAAGTGCATCCAGGGCGATCGGCTCCCGGCGCAGCTCCATCCGTCCGGCTTCCACTCTCGAGATATCCAGGACATCGTTGACGAGCTCGAGTAGGTGCTTGCCGGCGTCGCGGACGTTGTTGAGGTACCCCTTGTGCCGGTCGCCCATTGTCATCTGCTCCTGGAGGAGCCCGGAAAAGCCCAAGATCGCGTTGAGCGGCGTCCGCAGCTCGTGGCTCATGTTGGCGAGGAACGCGGACTTGGCGCGATTGGCTTCCTCGACGACTTGCTGTCGCTGATCGAGGCCAGCGGCTCGCTTTTGCTCGGTCAGGTCGACGCAACCCACGATGATGCACGCGTCACCCGCGATCTCCGTCAGCTCTAGGAAGGAGAGCACCGACCGAAGCTCACCCGAGCTCGTGCGCAGCGTCAGCTCCGTGCGCGCCTGACCGATCTCGTCGAGCGTCCCGAGCAGCGCCAGCAGCTCCTGAGGATCAGCGAATACCCCCACATCGAGCGAGCTCTTGCCGACCAGGTCTTCGCGCCTGCGGCCCAACAGTGAGAGGAATGCGTCGTTCACATCAACGAAGACGTTGTCCACACGACGGGTGATGAGCCCAGGCACCGGGCTCGACCGGAAGTACACCGATACCTGTGCGGCCAGGGCCTCGGCCTGCTCGCGGCGCGCCTGCGCATCCGCCAGAAGCTGCCCCACCGCGATCGCTGGCGTGACCTCGGCGGCGAAACGCGTCAGCAGCTGAACGTCGTGCTCGCTGAACGATCGCCGGCTGATCGCGACCGCCGCGAGGACGCCGACGACCTGCGCGCCGACGCGCATCGGCACGGCCATCGCGCTGCCGAGCCCGGCTTTGAATCGCGGGTCCACCTGTGGCCACGATGCGTAGTCCTCGACGAGGAGCGGTGCGTTCGACTCGAACACCACTCCGGCCAGACCTTGTCCCGGACGCTGTTCTGTCTCAGCCAACGGGACCAGACCGACCGTGCCCGGATTCCCGATCGGTCGCAGCATTTGGCTGGTCGGGTCCCACCAATACACGACCAGCGCGTCGACGCCGAACGCGTCACGCACCTGCGCGGTGGTCAGCGCAACGAGCCGCTCGGCGTCCATGATGTGGTCGGCTGCGTAGGCAACGGCGTGGATCGCCTCGATGGTCCGCTCGTCGTGGCGGCGAGCCGTGACATCGCGCGCGATCTTCGAGATGCCAATCACGTCCCCGGCGTCATCGCGGATGGGCGAGATGCTGAGCATGACCTCGATGACCGTTCCGTCTTTGCGCTGCCGCGAGGTATCGACGTTCTCCACGAACTCCCCCAGGGAGACCCGACGAAGGAACTCGCGATCCTGGACCTCGACGCCCGGTGGAGCGAGCATCCAGATGGGTCGGCCGATCGCCTCCTGAGCCGTGTAACCGTAGACACGCTGCGCGGCGTTGTTCCAGTCCGTGATCGTTCCGTCGAGACTCGCACCGATCACCGCGTCGACCGAGGACTCGAGGATCCACGCGACGCGCCGTGCGGCTAGCTCAGCGCGTCGGCTGTCCGCGAGCTCGGACTTGAGCGTCGTGACGAGTTCGTTGAAGTGCTCCGCGCCTAGCTCTGGATGAGTCTGCATGGCGACTTCCCGTCCTTCGCTGCGCGCTTGGGTAGCGACAACGACGGTCGCTCCCGAGTACGAACGCCAACCGTCCCATGCGAGTTTCTCCGGCGCATGACCGTTTGGTCACCGGCGCGCGGCGTGACTCAGCCGCTTGTCGACCTCGGTATCAGTTCCCAGCCAGCGGCAGCTCGAGCACGAAGACACTCCCGATGCTGCTACTCGAGTCCAACCACAATCGGCCGCGATGCTGCTCGGCGATCCGCCGGCTGATGTGGAGGCCCAGGCCCGTGCCCGGGATGTCGCGCGTACGCGTCGTCCGAAAGAACGGCGCAAACAGCGGACCGCGCTCTACCTCGGGTATCCCGAGGCCGCGGTCTGTCACGCGGAGATGCGCCACGGTGCCGACGACAGTCAGCGCCACGTCAATTGCAGAGCCGGGTGTGCTGTATTTGATCGCGTTGTCCAACAGGTTTCCCAGGATCTGCGCTATCCGGTCGGGATCGCCTTGGATGCGCACCCCTCTTTGCGTCGTGAATGTGATGCGCGGGGTGTCCTCGTGCTCGTGCAGCGCGATGGTGATGGCGATCGCAACACCCAGGTCGAACGTCACGACCTCCAGGCTGAGCGCGCCGGAGCCCACGCGGCCGTAATCGAGCAGGTCTCCGATCAGACGATCCATGCGTTTGGTCTGCTCGAGGACCTTGGTCAGCGCTTCGGCTGAGCGCTTGGGATCCTTTTCGATATACCGCTGTGCGAGCTGGGCCTGACCACTGATGGACATCAGCGGTGTGCGGAGCTCATGGACGGCGATCCCGAAGAAATCGGATACCGCCCAGTTCGTCGCTGCCCGCCCGCCAACGTCCGGAAACGAAGTGATCGCCTCCGAGGCGATGCCGGTCGTGTCCTGCACCCTGGCGGGTTGCGGTGCATTTACGGCGCTCTTCAGCGTCGCGAGGAACTCGACGACGAGCAGCGGCTTGTCGATCACACCGGCGTACCCCGCGGCCTTGCTGCGTTTGGTGGTTCCGGCACGTGCCTCGGCCACTGAGGATGGATCCGCTGTGAACATCAGCACCGGCAGCTGGGGATGGGCACGACGGATCGCGGCTGCATCGGCCCACGAGCGCTCGTGACCGGCGGACCCAGGTTCGCTGTCGAGGATGATGCAGCGCGGCTTCCAATGAAGGATCGCGGCGGCGATCTGGTTGTGATCGGCGATGGACACGTGCTCGTAGCCGGCTTCATCGAGGAGCTTGCCCACCACTTTGCTCACCGTCGGCTCGTCCTCGACGAGTAGCACCCACGGCTTGCCTGCCGCGGAGTCGATCGGTGTCGTTCCTAGTTGCGTGACCATCGCGCCTCCAGCCAGCCATCCATCACGGCTGGCCGCCACTGACGCCATGCTCGCCGAGGCGCCCGCGCGGGGCATGACCCTTTCGTCACACCCGCATTACATGGCTGTTTCGCACGCGCGTGGTCAGGATTGTTACTTGCGAGCGGGCTTAACCACCTCGCCTTTCCTTGCAACGATCGCTGCCAGGAGCTCCTGCCTTTCGCGCGCAGGCACTTTGAAGTGATCAAGCGCACGGCCGATCTCCGCTCCGACCTCATCGAACTCCTCGGACGTGATGTTCAGGTCCTTGTGTGCTTCGCGCATGTCCTTCCCCGTGTACTCGAAAGGGCCGCCGGTCGCTTTACTGACCCAGAGCGTCCGCATGAACTTGAGACCGGGCAACTGGCCAGTCTTGTTCCACTCCTTGACAGCGGGATTCATGGTGAGCTTCGGATTCTTCACGATCTCGTCGCTGAAACGGTCAACGACCATCGCGATCGCGTTCACCCCGCCAAGGCGTTCGTAGAGACTCTCCTCGGGCATCGTCGCCTCCTGAAGCTGGCCGTGCTGGTTCCCCGCCGGCCGCTGGCTTCTAGCGACTTATTCGTCCGCGGGCCGAATGCGGATCAGCACCGCGCTGCCGTTGGCTTCGGACTCAGGCGACTAATGCGGCCCGAGCTGATCGAATGCACTGCCGATGTCGTGAAGCACTTCGGCGGTGATGTCGTCCGACAGGCGGTAGCGAATGATGTTCCCCTGCCGAGTCCCACTGACCGCGAACGCCTCGCGGAGTATCCGCAGGTGGTGGCTGGTCGCGGACCGGCTCCGCTCGATGACGACCGCAAGGTCCCCGGCGGCAAGCTCGGTGACCTGGAGCGCGCGGACGATCTTGAGGCGGGTCGGATCGCATAGGCACATGAGGACGCGCTGCGCATCGCGAGCGGATCGCGGTGGCAGCATGCGCGCCTGCGCCTCCGCGACCGCGCCCGGGTCAATGATCTGGTGAGCAGCTATGTGTTCCTCCGGCGCGGCATGCATCTCCACGCCCCTCAAATTGCGCTAGTTCCATCGACATCAAAGTTGCTCGTCTGGCAGCAAGCCTCCAGCCTCCCGCACGTAACTCAGATATTGGTCATTGAAGACGACCGTCCTATCAGAGACCTCCTTCGCGACGTGCTGAGCGATGAGGGTTATGAGGTGATCGTCGTCGAAGGTCTTGAGGACGCGGCTGCCGACGCGGGTCCCGATCTTGTCATCACCGATCTCGCCGGTCTTCATGGATACAACCGCCGTCTCGCACTCGCGCTCATAGGTCGGATCCAGCAGCGCTTTCCGGTGACACCGATCATCGTGTGCACGGCGCACGAGCAGGCGATGGAGGAGATCGATCGGCTCGGCGCGGACGCGGTGCTCCACAAACCCTTCCCGATCGAGGATCTCATCGACACCGTGGCCCGGCTCCTCGCGCGCTAGGCCACCGCTTTGCTCGCCCACAGCGAGCGATCGTGGGCGCAATGCACCTTGTAGGTATGACTATTTCGTCACGGCGCAAAAGTCCAACAGAAACGGATCAGATCGATGCGAGGTAGCCGCCTAGGAGATCTGATCTGTCCTTCCGGCCAGGCGCGCGATGTACTTCAGGTGTGATCGCTCGTGGTTAGCGAGCCACTGGGCATAGTCGAACACCGTCCGCTCGCGTGGCCTTCCAGCGCCCGTCACCGTCGCACGACGCGACCAGTCTGGCTTTGGCAACGGTCGGAGGAGAGCCAACAACTGCGCGCGCTGCTTCGTAAAGGCGCGAAACGAAGGCGCGAACTCCAGTTCGAGATAGTTCGTTTGTTTGATCCAGGTCGTGGGATTCATCGCTCGGATCCTCGGCCGATCTTCGGCGATGATCGTCGTGATGTATTTGCCCCACATGTCACCGCATGAACGGAGATGGGCGAGCACATCGTTGACGGACCACTGGCCCCGACTCGGGGAACCGTGCAACCGCGCGCGCGGGAGACCTGCGGTGATCGCGGCGATGGTCTTCGGCTGCTCCGCGAGCCGCGTCAGGATCTGGTCGATCGTCAGCGGTGTGTCGTACACGGGGGCAGACATATTGCATCGCGAGGACCGCAGTAGACCGTACCGGCCCTATTCGAACCGCTCGCAGCCGTCTTGCCGGCCGGGCCTGCTCGATCTTCTCATCCGCTGCGAGCGGGAGCTGGCGGACTTGGCAAGCCTGCGCAGGCACGACGGACCGTTGAATTGAGTTCGTCAGGACAGGGGTCGTATGAGCCGCTCTGCTGATGCGGTCGATCGAGGTTCGCGAGGTCGACCACGATGCGGTGACTGCTTCTTCTCCTAGTAGACCTGCCCTCAGTCAGAGTCGTGGTCGGTGAACTCTCGAGCGAACGATCCCATCGCTGGTTCCACCTGCGTGAGCTGTTGGACGAGCCGGGCACGCGGCGCGCGGTAAAGGTCCCAGAGGTCGCGCAGCGCATTTACGCCGCCCGATCCGTAAACAGTCGCCGCTCCCACGTGCATTCGGCACTGGAACCAACCGTAGTTCGGGCCAGGCATACGGTCGTACATCCGCTCGAAGTCCGTCTCAGTACGATGTGAAAAGCGCTCGGCCGGCACCCCCGCGACGACCCGCGGGAACACGAGGAGCTCCGGCAGACGCTCCTGCTCTTCTGTGGCGATGTAGGCGTGCAAGCAGAGGTTGCAGATGAACTCGCGAAGCCACAGACGCGGCGTACGCAGCCGACCGACCCGCTCATAGTGGTGGCCCATCTCGTGGATCGCGAGAAGATCGAAGAAGCCTGAGAGGTCGATGCGCCCGTCGTCGCCATAGGTCTTCGCGAGCTCGGCTCGTCCGCCTTCGTCCGTCAGCTCGATGAACGCGGACCAGAAGTCGGTCGGCTCACCCGCCACGACGATGGACGTTCGCGTCGAATTCGGCATTCCATAGATCGGATGGCCGGCCCGGCCTTCCCAGTCCCTCTCAGCAAGCACGAGCAACCACATCTCGGGCGCAACACCCAGGGTCCGGGAGAGCATCCGCTCGGCTCGGGCACATCGGGCGGCGACATCGTGCGCACGCGACGCGAGACCTGTGCTGTGCCATGTCGGGAAAGCCTCAGACTCGAGCTGCGTGAGCCCAGCGCGAGGGTCTTCCATCGCGCGCGAGCATACGGGTTGCCGTGTAGCCCGTACCGGATTCGAACCGGTGGTCTCTGCCTTGAGAGGGCAGTGTCCTGGGCCGCTAGACGAACGGGCCGGAGACTTCCATTGTACCGAGCATGACCTCCCGCGGTCCCATCGCCCGCTGAGCGATCTCGTCGCGCCCGGCGTCCGGCGCATCCCACTCCCCCTCCCGATCCGCGGTCTTTCGATCGTCAACGCCTATCTGGTCGAAGGAGCGCACGGCTGGAGCCTGGTGGACGCGGGGCTGCACACCGCCGAGGCCGAACAGGCGCTCCGCACCGGACTGGCCGACGCGGGGATCGGCATCGAGGACGTGCGGCGCGTCTTCGTCACGCATCTCCATCCAGATCACATGGGCATGGCGGGGACGCTCGAGCGCGCGGGCGCCGAGGTGCTCATGCACACACCGGAGATCGCCGCCGCACAGCGGGTCTGGTCGAAGGGACACGAGGCGATCGACGCGACCTACGACTGGTTCGTGCGCCACGGCATGCCACGCGACGTCGACGAGGGTATGCGACAGGCCTGGATCGCCATGGGCGAGCGCGTCGACGATCTCGAACATGTCGAAGGCGTCAACGACGGCGAGAGCGTTGATCTCGGCGGTCGCGCGACGCGACTTCGCTGGACGCCGGGGCACACCGACTACCACGCGGTCCTCATCGACGAGCGCGACGGCGTGCTCTTCGCCGGCGATCACGTGCTTCCGCGCATCACGTCGAATATCGGGCTCTATCCGTCTTCGCGTGACGATCCGCTCGGCGATTTCCTGGGCGCCTTGAAAGGACTGCGCGATCTACCGGTGAAGCGCGTGCTGCCGGCGCACGGCGATCCGTTCGACGACCTCGCCGGCCGCGTCGACGAGCTGCTCGCGCATCACGCCGCGCGGCTCGATGCGACACTCGCCGCGGTCGGCACCGCCGAGCGCGACGCGTACGCGATCGCGCGCATGCTCTTTCCCGTGCTTCGCTCCCCGCATGAGGAGCGTTTCGCGCTCGCGGAGACGCTGGCGCATCTGCGCCATCTAGAGCGGAACGGCCGCGTGAGCGAGATCGACGGCTCCCCCGCGCGGTGGCGAGTGACCTAGCTCGGAGAGCGGTACTTCTCCAGCGTGCGTGGATCGTCCCAGCCGTTTGACTTGAGGTGGCGCTCGACGACCCCCGTTCCTTGTTCCGGGAATACGTTCAGGCACATCGGGTCGAGCAAAAGGAAGAGCTGCGCATCGCGCGTGCGCGGCACGACGAGCGTGCCAGCGAACGAGTGCGCTTCGACGATGTGTGCAAGCGGTTCCGGCCCGCCGAGCTCGCGCACGATGCGACCGGCCTCGACCGCATGGTTGTATCCGGGGATCCCGATGACGCCGCCGTCCTTCTCGCTGAACTCGATCACCTTCGCGGCATCGTGTATGTACGACGCCGCGCGGAACGTGTCGAGGTCGAGATCCTGCTTCCAGAGCTCGCGGTAGATCGGGACCAGCGCCTCCGAGATGCGCACCATCGCGACGACGTGCTTGACGAGATTGCCATGCGTCGCCATCGGCATCGTGGGATGGAGCGGGATGTGCTCGATGTCGGTCCACGCGGGATTGCGCTCGGAGACGTGGCGCCAGACCTCGGTCGAGAGCTTGCGCAGTCGCGCGTCGCCGATGTCTTTGATCCTGGGAAAGGCGCGGAGGACGTCGGTCTCAGTCAGCACGGCGTCGATAGTCATGCGCGGAGCGCGCCGTTGCTCGTTGACGCTGATGGAACGGCCGTTCTATAATGAGTTGTGCCCAGCACGCGAGATCAGCGTCCATACAACGTCTACTACTACCGGAGTCATCGCTCCGAAGAAGTCGAGCGGGTGATGCGCCGTCAACGCGCGACGGTCGAATGGCTGCGCGACTTGCGC
>JANMSU010000194.1:0-3476 GCA_031389835.1 Chloroflexota bacterium | reverse complement strand
CTTCCGTCGTACAGCACGGCGGTGCCGCCGAGCGACAGCACGCCAAGCATGTAGTTCCACATCATCCAGCCGGTCGTGGTGAACCAGAAAAAGCGGTCCTCGGCTCCGAGGTCCTGATGCAGCGCGAGCGACTTGAGGTGCTCGAGCAGGATCCCACCCTGGCTGTGCACCAGACCCTTGGGTAGACCCGTGGTTCCGGACGTGTAGAGGACCCAGAGCGGATGCTCGAACGGCAACTGCGCGAATTCGAGCGGCGCGGACTCCGACGCGAGCTCCGCCCAGGACATCCGCGAAGCGGACCGCGGCGAAGTCGCCTCTGGATGGAGATACGGGAGCACGACGGTGGCCTTAAGGCTCGGCAGACTGCGCTCGATATCCGCGACCTCACGGGTGCGGTCGAAGTCGCGTCCGCCATAGCGGTAACCGTCGACGACGAAGAGGACCTTGGGTTCGAGCTGGCCGAAGCGGTCGACCACCGCGCGCGTGCCGAAATCGGGCGAGCAGCTCGCCCAGATCGCACCGAGGCTGGATGTGGCAAGCAGCGCGACGACGGTCTCGGGGATGTTCGGCATGTACGCGGCGACGCGGTCGCCGTGCCCGACACCAAGCCTCACGAGCCCGGCGCGCGCCGCGGCGACCTGCTGAGCGAGCTCCGCGTACGTCACGGTCGTCACATGCTCGAGCCCGCGCGTCTCGGAGCGCGCGATCAGCGCGGGATGATCATCGCGCCGAGCGAGCGCGTGCTCGGCGTAGCTCATTTCAGCGCCCGGGAACCACGACGCACCGGGCATCGTGTCGTGCGCGAGGACTCTCTCATGGCGGCGACTCGATCGGACCATGAAGAAGTCCCAGATCGACGACCAGAACGCGTCGAGGTCGGTCACCGACCAGCGCCAGAGGTCCTGATACGCGGCGAACCTGAGACCCCGCTCGCGCGCGAGCCACTCCATGTAGCGCGTGATGTTCGCGCGGGCGATCGTTTCTTCGGTCGGCCGCCAGATCGTCTCGATCGGACAATCCTAGATGCCGGATAGCATCGGTTGATGCGGCGACGCGAGCTCGCAACGCTCGTCGATTACATGTACTGGGCGAACCGCCGGATCCTCGAGACCGCCGCGCGGCTCACGAATGCTCAGTTCACGCTGCCATCCGTGATCGCGGGCCGTGACCTGCGTGCGACTCTCGTGCACACGCTCGATACCGAATGCAGCTGGCGCTTGCGGCTACAAGGTCGTCCCGAGGAAGAGGAGCCCAAGGCTCTTCCGCTCTCTGATTACCGCAACGTCGGCGCGCTCGTTGATCACTGGAAGCGCGACGAGGCCGAAATGCGCGCGTGGGTCGCGAGCCTCGACGACGACGCGCTCGCGCGGACGCCCGACGACCCGCGCGCCCACTTCCCGCTTTGGTATTACGTGCTGCACATGGTCACGCACAGCAATCAGCACCGCGCGGAGTCAGCGCAGCTGCTCACGCAGCTTGGGCGCTCTCCGGGCGATATCGACTTTCTGGACTATGCGGATGGGGCGCGCGTGAGAAGTTCGGGCTAGTACGCGCCCCGCGCCGGCCGCTTCTGCTCGAAGCAGTCGGAGCAGTACACCGGCTTGTCGCCCCGCGGCTGGAATGGCACACGCGCTTCCTTACCGCAGTTGCTGCACGTCGCGCTGAACATCTCGCGCGCGCCGCCGCCGCCGTATCCGCCGCCGCCGCCACCACCGCCACCGCCACCGGCGCGACGCGCCGCACGATCGGTAGGACAGCGGCTCGGTGCGTTCTGCAGTCCGCGCGACGCGTAGAACTCTTGCTCGCCGGCCGTCCAGATGAACTCTTGGCCACAGTCGCGACAGGTCAAGGTCTTGTCTTGAAAGCTCACGTTGATCGCCCTCCCCTTTGAAGACCGACAGTGTACGGAACTTGTGCAACCTGCCCGATGCGCCCGTGCTGCGTTTGACGCGGGTGTTCGTCTGTCAGTAGCCTCGGCGCACGATGACTCAGCGGATCTCCATGTCCATGCCGATGGCCCCCATGGCGGGGCCTGCTACGCGTTTGGGAGGCTGAGCCGGACCCGTCTTCGCGTCACGTCACCAGTTCGAGGCCTCCCGTTCGGGAGGCCTTTTCGATTCTCAGGAGGTGAGCGACATGGCGACGACATTCAAGGAGACCACCGCCTTACGCGGACTGCGCTGTCGCGCTTGCGCGGCGCTGCAACCGGCCGACGACCGCTACGTATGCGGCGAATGCCTCGGCCCCATCGAGCCCGAGTACGACCTCAGCGTCTTCGAGACTGAGACACTGCGTGCCGAGATCGAGCGTGGGCCGCAGTCGCTGTGGCGCTACGCGCCGCTGCTCCCGGTAGCCGCTCCGGACACGCATTGGCCGGTGGGCTGGACGCCACTCATCGAGGCGGGCCGGCTCGGGAACGCGCTGGGGATCGAGCGGCTCTATCTGAAGGACGACACGCGGAATCCCACGCTCTCGTTCAAGGATCGGCCGGTGGCGGTCGCGCTCGCGCGCGCCATCGAGCTCGGGCTCGACACGATCGCGTGCGCGTCGACCGGCAATCTCGCCGGTGCGGTCGCGGCGGCTGCGGCCCGCAACGGTCTTCGTGCCTTCGTGTTCGTTCCGGCGGACATCGGGTCAGGAAAGATCGCGAGCGCCGCCGCGTACGGCGCGACCGTCGTTCGCGTGCGCGGTCCCTACGACGCCGTGAATCGTCTGTGCGGCCGACTCGCCGACGAGTACGGCTGGGGGTTCGTGAACTTCACGCTGCGTCCCTACTACGCCGAGGGAAGTAAGACCGTCCTCTTCGAATGCGCCGAGCAGCTCGGATGGACGCTCCCGCACCACATCGTCGTGCCGGTCGGCTCCGGTGCGCTCCTCACGCGCCAGGCAACCGCGGCGAATCAGCTTCGCGCGACGGGCCTCGTGCCGGAATCGCACTTCCACATCCACGCGGCGCAGCCCGCCGGGTGCGCGCCCGTCTCCGACGCGGTGCTCGACAACTGGCGGCCGGTCGAGCCGGTTCGGCGACCCGAGACTCTCGCGAAGTCGCTCGCGATCGGCGCACCTGCTGACGGCGACGGCTCAGTGAAGATCATCCGTGACACGCGCGGAAGCGCGGGCTCGGTCAGCGATGATGAGATCCGCGCGGCCGCGACACTCCTCGCGACCACCGAAGGCGTACTCGTCGAGCCGGCCGGCGGCGTCGTGGTCGCGGCGGCGAAGCAGCTCGCGTCGCGCGGTGTGTTCCATTCCGACGAGACCGTCGTCCTCTATCTCACCGGCAACGGCTACAAGGGCGGGCCCGAAGAGAGTGCGCTCGGTCCGGTCATCGATGCGGACGCCGACGCGAGCTGCTTCGCGGTCGCGACGACGACGCCGCCCGCTGGCTCGACCAGTACGCCTTCGGTGGTCGCGAGCAAGGTCGTGGCTGCGCGGATCTCATCGTCGCTTACCGAGCACGCGCTTCCGCGCGTGTC
>JANMSU010000136.1:0-2222 GCA_031389835.1 Chloroflexota bacterium | reverse complement strand
TCACGGCCCAGTCGCGCTCGAGCTCGGCGTTCAGAGCGACGAGCCGTTCGCGCATCTCGCTTGCGGCGCGCACCGCGCGGACGGCGTCATCCTCATGCAGCTGCGGGATGCCGAACACGGCCATGATCGCGTCGCCGATGAACTTCTCCACGGTCCCGCCATGTCGAGCGAGCACCGCGCTCATCTCGTCGAAGTAGCGCGACATGATGTCGCGTAGCGTTTCCGGATCCAGTCGTTCGCCGAGCGCCGTGGAACCGCTCAGGTCGCTGAAGACGACCGTGACGGTCTTCCGGACCTCGCGGGCTGTGCGCGGACCCGCGAGCAGAGTGGCGCATGACGAGCAGAAGCGCGCTCGATCAGGGTTGGCCTCGCCGCACGCCTGGCATTGGCGCACGCGGGCGAGTCTAGGTGGGCTCGGCCCCCTCCTCGCGGCATCCTGATGCCGATGTCTCCCGTGCGTGCCCATCCGCGAGTGGCCTGAGTCCACCCGTCCGCGTGAGCGGCTTGTCGCGCGCGGCGCGTCCTCGCTCTCCGACGACGAGCTCCTCGCGCTGATCATCGGAAGCGGCACTCGCCAGCGCTCGGCGCTGCTCATTGCCAACGAGGTCCTTCGCGTGATCGGCGGAACGCGGGCGCTCGGGAAGGCCGATGTGTCGCGCCTGCGCGAATGTGGAGCGGGTCTCGCGACGGCGGTGCGCGTGGCCGCCGCCTGCGAGCTAGGCCGGCGCGTCATCGCGGCCGGCGCCGACGGCGAGCGCTGCGACACGCCGGAGCTCGCGGCCGCCGCGCTCGCGCCGCACTTCGCGCACCTCGAGCGCGAGTCGCTCGTGGTCGGGCTCCTCACGCGCAAGCATCGGCTCATGGCGGTCGTGCCGGTGTACGTCGGCAACGTGGCCGGCACGTCGGTGCGGATCGCGGAGCTCTTCACGGAGGCCGTGCGCCGCAACGCGTCCGGGATCCTGCTGGCACACAACCACCCGTCGGGCGATGCGTCGCCCTCCGCCGACGACCTGCGGACGACGAAAGACGCCGTGGCGGCGGGGCGGCTGCTGGGCATAGAGGTGGTGGACCACCTGATCTTTGGGGCGGCGACGTGGGTGAGTCTCAAGCGCACGTATCCGACCAGTAGCAGCCTGTGACGCCGGACTAACGCTGTCGTTCAGAGAGTCCGGTGGGACAGTCAGCCCGACCCGCTCTCACGCGCGCCGCCTCGGCGCTGGCCCTGGCCGCCGTGGTCGCCTTTCCGCTCCAGGGCAGCCGGACGATCGAGGTGTCCGCTGCGACCGCGAGCGCCGTCCCGTCCGCGAGCGCCGGCTCCGGCGCCAGCGCGAGCACTGCCATGGTCGAAATGGCCATTCCCCAGACGTTCGCGGACGCCGACAACGCCGTGTGGTTCACGCCCCCGGCCGGCTGGGTCGCAGGCCCCACGACCGCGCTCAACCCGGTCTCCGACCCGCCCGAGCCGGTGTTCGAGATCGCCCGCTACCAGATGCGCGTCACCGATCCCACGCTGTACGCCGCGCCGATCCCGATCACGAGCGGACTCGTCGCTGACGCGGGTGCGCTGATCTCCGTCGGTCTTGCGCGCGCGGGCAGCGGTCTGATCGGCGCCGACCTTAGCGGACGCGGCGATCGCGACCCGGGTACGGTCCCGGGATTCCGCACGATGGACGAGGAAGCGGTCTACGAGGGCGTTCACGTCTTCACGCGCTACTTCTTCTCGCGCTCCGGCCAACGGGTCGTCGTCGTCCGCGCGGCGGCCGCGGAATCCGAATGGAGCGCGCTCGAGAACAAGATCATGTCCATGGTCTCGTCGCTGCGGGCCGACCCGCTGGGTGAGAACGCTCCGGCCGCGCCGCCACCGCCACCGCCGCCAGCGCCGGTCGTCGTCGAGCCCTCGCTCGATCAAACGGCGCTGATACGTCAACACATCCTCACGCGCGCCGCGTCGCTGCTCGGCCTGCGCTACGTGTGGGCCGGCAACTCGACGACCGCCGGCATGGACTGCTCGGCGTACGTGAGCTGGGCGTGGAGCGCGAGTCGCTTCAGCACCGACTCCATCGGGCAGATCTCATTCCCGATCGCGAAGAGCGAGCTGCGTTCGGGTGACGCGCTCAATCTCACCACCGGGCGCGACCCGGAGCGTCGCGGACACATCCGTTTATTCGAAGCGTGGGCGTCTCCTCGTACACCCACATGAGCGTGCGCTCCGGATTCGCCCA
>JANMSU010000132.1:0-2102 GCA_031389835.1 Chloroflexota bacterium | reverse complement strand
GCGCTGGGTCGCGTCCTCAGCCAGACGTCGGCGAGCTAGATGAAGAGCGGCGCGAGAACGAGCGTGATCGTCGCGAGAAGCTTGATCAGGACGTGGAGGCTCGGGCCCGCGGTGTCCTTGAACGGGTCGCCGACGGTGTCGCCAACAACGGCCGCGGCGTGCGCCGCGGTGCCCTTGCCGAGCACGTTGCCCTTGTCGTCCTTCAGCATGCCGGACTCGATGTACTTCTTGGCGTTGTCCCACGCGCCGCCGCTGTTGTTCAGGACGGTGGCGAGGATCACACCGGACATCGTGCCGACCATCAGCATCGACGCCGCGGCCTCGGCCTTCAGGACCATCCCCACGGCGATGGGCGCAAGGATCGCGAGCAGGCCCGGCGCGATCATGTTGCGCAGCGCCGAAGCGGTCGTGATGTCCACGACGCGTGCGTAGTCCGGCTCTTCGGTGCCGGCCATGATCCCAGGGTGCTCGCGGAACTGCGTCCGGACCTCTTGGATGATGGCGGCGCCCGCGCGGCCAACGGCGCGTATCGCGAGTGACGAGAAGAGATACACAAGCATCGCGCCAAGGAAGCCGCCGAGGAAGACGTCGACCTTTGCGAGGTCGACCGTGGCGAACGGCTTGCCGGTCAGCTGCGCGACCTTGTCCAGGTACGCCGAGAAAAGGAGGAACGCCGCGAGGGCGGCGGAGGCGACGGCATAGCCCTTCGTCAGGGCCTTGGTGGTGTTTCCCGCGGCGTCGAGGCGGTCCGTGCGCTCGCGCGTCTCCTCGGAAGCCCGCGCCATGGACGCGACACCGCCGGCGTTGTCCGTGATCGGCCCGAAGGTGTCCATCGCGAGGATGAACGCCGCGCTCATGAGCATGCCCATCGTGGCAACCGCGGTGCCGTAGATCCCGCCGTGCGGCAGCCCCGTCACCTGGCCCCACTGATCGCCCAGCCAATGCGACGCGAACAGCGCGATCGCGATCGTGATCGTCGACGAGGCGGTCGTCTCGAAGCCGACGGCGGTGCCCGAGATGATGGTGGTCGCGGGACCAGTCTTGGCGGCCTCCGCGATCTCCTTGACCGGACGCCAGCTGCCGGACGTGTAGTACTGGGTGATGTACACGAAGGCGAGGCTGGTGAGAAGGCCGACGACGCCCGCCCCGAAGAAGTACATGAAGGCGCCCTTCTCGTTGAGCATCTGGTTCGTCACGAAGTACATCCCTACGATCGAAAGCACGAGCGTGATGTAGTAACCGCGGTTCAGGGAACCCATCGGATCCCGCTGCTCGTTCCCGCGTACCAGGAAGATCCCGATGACGCTGGCGATGAGGCCGAAGCCACGGACGACCAGCGGGAACAGGATCCACGCGACGTTCTGCGTGACCGCGTAGATCGCGACGCCAAGGATCATCGCGCCGATGTTCTCGGCCGCGGTTGACTCGAAGAGATCCGCGCCACGGCCCGCGCAGTCGCCGACGTTGTCGCCGACAAGGTCCGCGATGACAGCCGCGTTCCGCGGGTCGTCCTCGGGGATGCCCGCCTCGACCTTGCCAACGAGGTCCGCGCCGAGATCGGCGGCCTTGGTGTAGATACCGCCGCCGAGCTGCGCGAACAGCGCGACGAACGATGCGCCGAAGCCAAAGCCAACGATGGTGAACGGCGCCTCGTCCGGATTCTCGAAGCCGCCGTAGGCGACGAACATGACGAACACGCCGATGAGCGAGAGGCCAACGACGAGGATCCCGGATACCGCTCCACCGCGGAGCGCGATCCGGAGCGCGTCACCGATGCTGTGCTGCGCGGCGGCGGCCGTACGAAGGTTCGATTTGACGGCGACGAACATGCCAATGATGCCGGAGGCCATCGAGCACATCGCTCCCACGAAGAACGCGATCGACGTGCGGATCGCGAGCTCCATCGGATCCACGCCAGGTGCCGACTCGAAGAAGTAGATGACGACGCCGATGAGCACCATGCCGCCGAGTGCGAGAAGGAAGATCGTGCGGTACTGGCGCTGGATGAAAGCGACGGCCGCGACGTAGATCGCGCCCGCGACCTTCTGCATCTCGGGTGTTCCGATCGGCGACCGAAGGACGTCGTACGCGAAGTAGGCGGC
>JANMSU010000180.1:0-2468 GCA_031389835.1 Chloroflexota bacterium | reverse complement strand
CCCGTGCGCTGGCGATGGACCCGAAGATCATGCTCTTCGACGAGCCGACCAGCGCCCTGGACGCCGAGATGATCCGCGAGGTGCTGGATGTGATGCGGAACCTCGCCCGGGAGGGCATGACCATGCTGGTGATCACCCACGAGGTAGGGTTCGCCCGGGAGGCGTCCAACCGGGTGGTATTCATGGACGAAGGGCGCATCATTGAGGACTCGCCCACGGCCGGGTTCTTCGAGGCGCCACGGGAGGAGCGGGCGAGGCAGTTCCTGAGCAAGGTCATCAAGCACTAGCGGCACAACATCAGGGAGGAACACATGCGGAGTACGACGAGGGCGTTGGCGCTCGGTCTTGCCCTCACATTTATCGCGGCAGCATGCAGCGGAGGCACGGCCACGCCACCGCCGACGGCGGCGGCTTCGGCAGTCTCGGACCGGCCAAAGTTCGATCTCGCGACCTATCAGTACGCGATTCAGACCAAAGGAAAGATCCGGATAGCGACGCAGGAGGACAACACGCCCTTCAGCGTGAAGAACCCGGCGACGAGCAAGTGGGACGGCTTCGATGTGGCCATCGGCCGCGAGCTGACGAAGGCGATCTTCGGCCCGACTGAGGACCCCGATAAATTCATCGAGTGGGTGCCGGTCACCTCCGCGACGCGCATCCCGGTCCTCACCGACAACAAGGCTGACGTCGTCATCAAGACCTTCACCATCAACGACGACCGCAAGAAGCAGATCGACTTCAGTGACGTCTACTTCAAGACCGGCCAGCGCATCCTGGTGAAGAAGGACAACACCGCCATCAAGGAGGTCGCGGACCTCGGCGGGAAGACGGTCTGCGCGCAGCGCGGCTCGACGAGCGAGCAGAACATCACGAAGGCGCAGCCGGCGGCACGTCCGCTGCTCCTCGACAGCTACCCCGCATGCCTCCTCGCCCTCCAGCAGGGCCAGGCCGACGCGGTGTCGACCGACGAGACGATCCTGTTCGGGCTCGTTGGCCAAGACAAGAACACGATGATCGTCGGCAAGCCCTTCAGCACCGAGCTCTACGGCATCGGTGTGAAGAAGAGCGCCGCCGGCGACCGGACCGGCTTCACGGACTTCATCAGCCGTACGCTCGTCGGATTGATCACGACTGGCACGTGGGCCAAGATCTACGAGCGATACATCACGCCTGTTTCGAACGACAAGAAGGCGACGCCCGACAGCTAGCCCAGCGTGAGGCCAGATAGACCCTAGCGGGGGCCGGCGCAAAGCCGGCCCCCGTTCTCTATCTTGCTGCCATGCCAGGCGGTATCTTGCTCGAGTTCCCGGAGCTCTTCTTCACCGGTCTCTGGCTGACCATCCAGATCTCGGTCCTCGGTCTGATCGGCGCCATGGTCCTCGGCACCATCACCGCACTGTTCCGGGTCGGACCGATCGTCCCGCTGCGCTGGATCGGCGCCGCGTACGTGGAGTTCTTCAGGAACACGCCGCTCGTCGTCCACCTGTTCTTCCTGTTCCTGGGACTACCGGCCCTCGGCATCCGGTTGTCGAGCGACGCCTTCGAGAGCAACTTCCGGGCGGCGTTCATCGGGATGGCGCTGTATCACGGCGCGTACGTCGCGGAGATCGTGCGCGGCGGTCTGCTTGGCGTGGACAAAGGCCAGATCGAGGCCGCCCGCTCGCTCGGCCTCTCCTACATGCTGATGGTGCAGAGCGTCCAGCTCCCGCAGACGTTCCGCGCGGTGATCCCGCCTCTGGGCAACATCGCCATCGCATTGGTCAAGAACACGTCGCTCGCGTCGACGATCGGCGTCGCAGAGCTGCTCTTCGCAGCGGAGATCGTCGAATCGCGGACCTTCCGTGCGGAGGAGGCCTTCATCGCCGCGACGCTGCTCTACCTGCTGCTGACGATCCCGCTCGGATTCGTGGTGAACGCACTCGAGCGCAGCCTCCTGGTGGTCCGCTGATGCGTCCCGACACCTGGCCGATGTTCGCGAATCCAGCGATCATGGGCTTCCTCTTCGAGGGACTCCGCGAGACGATCTACATCGCCCTCGTTTCGGTGGCCGTCTCCTTCGTCGTGGGCCTGCTGTTCGCGCTGGGCCGACTCTCACGGCGCTGGTGGATCCGCTGGCCATCCATCTTGTACATCGAGGGCGTCCGCGCCCTGCCGGTGCTGTTGCTCATCGTCTACTTCGGCATCAAGGGGTCGTCGCTCTTCCGTCCGATCTTCGGGCCGGACTTCGACCTTCCGCGCTTCTGGGCTGGCGTCCTCGGCCTCTCGATGTACACGAGCGCCGTCCTCGCGGAGATCATCCGGGCGGGCATCGTGAGCTTGCCACGCGGGCAGACCGAGGCATCGCGCGCGCTCGGCCTGTCGCACCAACAGACGATGCGTTCGGTGATCCTGCCTCAGGCGCTCCGGTTGATGGTCCCGGCGATGATGTCCCAGCTGACCACGGTGATAAAGGACACGTCGCTGGTCGG
>JANMSU010000014.1:0-10021 GCA_031389835.1 Chloroflexota bacterium | reverse complement strand
ATCACCGGCCGAGGCGAGGCGGGTCTGGCGGAAGGTGCCGTGACCGGCGGGCTGGTCGTCGACCGCGACTCCGTCGCTGCCGCGCTCGCCACGGCGTTCGGCGCTGCCGAGCGCGGGCAGCGGTGCGAGCGCTCGATCGTGGCGATCGATGGTGACGACGTGCGCACGTACCACCTGTCGACTTCGTTCGAGCGCGAGTCGTCCGCGTCCCCTGTCGCCGCGAGTGAGATCTCGCGTGCCACGCGCGAAGCCGCGGCCGTCACGGCGAAGACCGCTGCCGCCAATGCCGAGGAGGACCCTGCGCTCCGCGGCGTCCCGACCGCGCGGCTGCATGAGGACGTGGCGTCACTTTCGCTCGACGGCCGTCATCTCGCGAGCATCGTCGGCCAGCGGGGTGGCCTCGTCGAGGTCTGGAGCGACGTCAGCGTCGCGCCGCTCGTACTTTCCGGAGCCGCGATGGGCTCGCTTGAGACCGTGCGCCGCCGCGGCGCCGTCGTGCCCGGCGCGTACGCGCTGGGTCGTTTGCTGACCGAGTCCGGCGTGCTCGATGCCGGCGTGCTGCGCCTCGGGGCTGACGTGACCTCACTCGCGATCCTCCGCGAGGGCCGCGTCGTCGCGACCCGCGCGTTCGGCCTCGGCCGGATCGGCGTGGCGTCGCGTCCGGATCGCCTCGAGGCCGATGCCCGCGTGTGGGCGGACTGCGTCGTCGCCTCGCTTCATTCGCTCGATGGCCTGCCGCCTGCGCGCTGGCTCTTCGTCGGCGTTCCCGAATCGCTGCTGGCGCTTCCGCGCGCGCTGGGCGACGCGGTCGGTGGCGTACTCGGCGGTGCCGTCGATGTCACGCCGCTGTCCGTGGGTCTCGCCAGCCGCGCTTACGGCGACGTGCAGCTGCGCGCCGACGATCTCGTCGCGGCCGGCGCGGCCGCGATCGCGTCCGGGATCTACGCCTCATGACCGTGCCAGTCGCCGGCCGGACCGTGATCGACCTTGGCGCGCGTGCGAGCGTTCTGGAGGCCGTCGAGCGCATCGCCGCGGCACCCGCCGCCGACGATCTCGTTCTGTCGATCCAGGCCGGCGCGCCTGTCGCGCGCAACGCCGTCTTCTTCGAGGTCGCGCGCCGCGCGGCGGGGACGCGGCGGCTCGCGATCGTTTCGCCGGACGCACGTGCTCGGTCTCTCGCCTCGTCGGTGCATCTGCCTTCGTTCGCCAGCGGCGCGGCGCTCGAGCGTCAGGAGCTCGATGCGACGGAGCAGCTCACAACGGCGCGCCGAGCCGCGATCGCCCGGCCAGTACGCGTCAAGCGCGCCGCGGGCGCGTCGCCGGTGACCGTACTCGGGATACTGGGAAGCCTGCTCGCGGCGGCACTGGTCTTCATGGTCGTCATCGGACCTACCGCGACAGTCGTTGTCGCGCCCGTGTCGAAGGCGCTCGGCCCCTTCGAGTTCGACCTGCGCGCCGGGCCGGATGGCGAGATCACGAGCGCGCAGACCCTCGTGGCGAGCGATCTGACGCAGAAGTACACGCAGAAGGCGACCGGTGAGCGCCAGGAGCCCATCAAGGCGAAGGGCGCAGCGCGGTTCACGAACCGGTTCACGCAGGAGACTCGTGTGGCGAAGGGAACGGTCGTCCGCACTCGCGACGGGGTCCGCTTCCAGACCATGGAGGAGAAGGTGATCCCGCGCAGCTCACTCGACATCCTTCCGCCGTTCGTGAAATTCGGGACCGTGGACATCGCCATCGAGGCACTCGACGCCGGCGCCGCTGGCAACGTCTCCGCGAACACCATCACCATCGCGGACCGGGACGACTACGCGGTGAGCAATCCCCAGGCGACGACTGGCGGTGAGATCAAGAAATTCGCAGTGATCACCGGGTCGGACTACGGACTCGCCGCAGGCCGCGCCGACGAAGAGCTTCGTAAGCGCGCCATTCAGAAGGTCGACGAATGGAAGAAGGCGGAGTCCGCCAAGGGTCTGGTCGTCTATGGACCGGTGACGAAGGTGACGGCCGTCACCGGGTCCGCTGGGCTGGTCGGCACGGAGCCGAAGGACGGCATCTTCGAGCTTACGGTCAGCGGGTCCGCAACTGCCTACAGCGTCCCGGAGGCCGAGCCACGCGCTACGGCCATCACGAAGCTAAAGCAGCAGGCCGATCCCGAGCACGACATCAATGAGACGGCCGCGGGGGTGGATGTGATCATCGGGCCGACGCTCGAGGACAACGGCGTGCGCTGGCGCGTTCGCGGCAGCACCTTGCAGTTCCCGCAGCTGAAGGAGGCGCCACTACGAACGGCGTTGGCGGGGCGCGAGTTCGACGATGCGGCGGGCGTGATGGAGGGGCAGGGTCTCGAGCTCCGCACGATCACCGTCTGGCCTGGCTGGTGGCCACGCTTCCCGTTCTTTGACTCGCGCTTGCAGATCAAGGTGGATACGGCGCAGCCGTCGACATCGGCATCGCCCTGAGCGTGCGATATCTTGCGCTGGACGTCGGCGATCGCCGCATCGGACTCGCAGTCGGCGACGACGCCTTCGGCCTCGCGCGGCCGCTCCGGACGCTGGCGCGCCGCAACCTCGAAGCTGACCTCGCGAGCCTCCGTAACTTGATCGCGAAAGAAGAGGTGGGCGCTCTGGTGATCGGTCTTCCGCTGACACTGCGTGGCGAGGACGGACCGCAGGCGCTGCGCGTGCGTCGCTTTGCCGAGGAGTGCGCCGCACTTGGTCTTCCCGTCGACCTCTACGACGAGCGGTTCACCACGGCCGAAGCAGCGCATCGTGGCGCCACCGACCTGGACGCCGGGGCTGCCACCGTCCTGCTCGAAGACTTCCTCTCGCGGCGTCGCGCCTGATGCCGGCATCACGCGGGCCGTCACGCGCCGTGCCGCCAAGACGCCAGCGATCGTCGCTCGGGCCGTTCGCGTTCCTCCTGTTCGTCGCCATCCTCGTCGCCGGCGCCTGGTTCGTGGCGAAGCCGCTGGCGGAGGAGGCCGCGGTCGCATACATCGCCGAGCACGACACGCTTCTGCGACAGGGGATCGTTCGCGGCTTCGTCGCGGACCACGTCCGCGCTGAGGTCGACCTCGCCAAGGACACGCGAGCCGAGAACCGGCCGTTCGTCATCACGCGCGGCGAGACCGCCGGCCAGATCGCGAAGCGTCTCGAGGAGGAGGGCGTCATCCGCTCCGCGCTGGCATTCGCGTTCGTCCTCTACGAGACCGAGCGCGAGAACGCGCTCCAGTCCGGCAGCTATACGGTCTCTCCCGCGCTCACGCCTCGTGACATCGCGAAGCTCTTCGAGAAGGCGCCGGGCGAGCAGATCATCCTGCGCATCATCGACGGGTGGCGCCTCACCGAGGTCGCGACCGCGGTGAACAAGGCGTTCCCGTCCATAAGCAAAGAGGCGTTCACCGCTGCCGCGGTCGTTGGCGAAAAGAAGAACACCGTGCTGGCGGGCATGGACCCGGCCGCGTCGCTCGAGGGCTTTCTCTTTCCCGATACCTACTTCATGCGCCCAGACATGACCGCACCGCAGGTCGTCGGTGCGCTGCTGGACACGTTCGAGCGTAAGGTCGGTGCGACGCTCCGCGCGGCATCCGCCGATCGGAGAATTCCGATCTACGACATCGTGAAGCTCGCCTCCATCGTCGAGCGCGAGGCGCGCGATCGCGCCGAGAGTCCAACGATCGCCGGCGTGTACACCAATCGCCTCGATATCGGCATGAAGCTCGACGCCGATCCCACGATCCAGTACGCCCTTGGTGAGTGGCGCGAGCTCTCACTCGAGGATCTGAAGCTCGACTCGCCGTACAACACCTACCGTTACCCCGGACTGCCCCCGACGCCCATCGCGAATCCGGGCGCCGCCGCGCTCGAGGGCGCAGCGAAGCCGACGAAGGTGCCCTACTTCTACTTCGTGGCGAAGAGCGACGGGACCGGCGGACACGCATTCTCAGTCACGCTCCAGGAGCACGAGGCCAATCGGGTCAAGTACGGGAACAAATGAATCGTGGCCACCGTGTATCTGCTCGGCCATCCAGTGGCGCATTCGTTGTCGCCGGCGATGCACAACGCCGCGTTCGCCGCGCTCGGTCTGCCACACCACTACGAGACGCGTGACGTCGAGCCGGAGCGGCTCGGAGACTTCGTAGATGCGCTGCGCCGGGATGACGTGCTCGGCGCGAACGTCACGATCCCGCACAAGGAGCGCGTTCTGCGGTACATGGACGAGGCCGGGGAGGACGCGCGGCGCGTGAGCGCGGTGAACACGATCGTACGGCGCGGCGCGCGTCTCACCGGCGAGAACACCGATGTGTACGGTTTCGAGCGCGCGATCAGCGAGTCGGCTGCGGGGAAGACCCTGTTCACGGGCGGCAGCGTCCTGCTTCTCGGCGCGGGCGGCGCGGGGCGCTCCTGCGCGCTCGTACTACTCGAGCGAGGCAACGAGGTCCAGGTCGCGAGCCGGACCCGCGCTCGCGCGGAACAGCTCGCTGCCGGGATCGAGATCGGGGGACGTCGACCAACCGCGGTCCGCTGGCCTACTTCCGACGATCTCGCGAAGGTCGACGGGGTGGTCAATGCGACGCCGCTTGGGCTCCACGGTGAGGATCCGCTCGCTGGGATGGAGCTCCCGGGGCACCTGCGCGTCGTGGACCTCGTGCCCACCGCGACGATGACGCCGCTCGTCAAGAGGGCACGGGCCGTCAAGAATGGCGTTGTCGTGGACGGACTATCGATGCTCCTCTACCAGGCGGCGCGCTCGTTCACGCTGTGGACCGGCCGCGAGGCGCCGCTCGCGGTGATGCGCGCGGCCCTCCCGCGCGCGACATGAGGCTCATCACCGCCGGCGAGTCGCACGGTCCCGGGCTCGTCGCGATCGTCGACGGCGTTCCCGCCGGCGTGCCCATCGCCGCCGCCGATATCGACAGCGATCTGCGGCGCCGGCAGCTTGGCTACGGCCGCGGCGCGCGCCAGAAGATCGAGCGCGACGCGGTGAACATCACCGGCGGGGTTCGTCACGGACGCTCCACCGGCGCGCCGATCGCCCTGCAGATCGCGAATCGCGACGCGGTCAACTGGGAGCGCGTGATGAGCGTCGAGCCGGTCATCGATCCGCCGGATGCCGTCACGCGGCTCCGTCCGGGTCACGCCGACCTCGCCGGCGCGCTCAAGTTCGGTCATGACGACGTGCGCGACGTCATCGAGCGCGCGAGCGCCCGCGAGACCGCGGCACGGGTCGCGGCGGGTGCGGTCGCGAAGGCCGTACTGAAGCTGGTCGGGATGGAAGTGCGTAGCGAGACGAGGGCGATCGGCGACGTCGAGAGCGACCCGCGCTTCGATGTCGAGGCTGTCGAGGCGAGCGAGGTGCGCTGCTCGGACCCAGGACGCTCGGCGACCATGGTCGCCGCGATCGCGGCAGCGCGAGAAGCGGGCGACACCCTTGGTGGCATCGTCGCGCTGCGCGCGAGCGGCGTCATCGCTGGGCTCGGCACCTCGGCGCAA
The DNA here is from genome assembly GCA_031389835.1 of Chloroflexota bacterium. Taxonomy (GTDB): domain Bacteria; phylum Chloroflexota; class Limnocylindria; order P2-11E; family P2-11E; genus CF-39. The sequence continues at coordinate 4,526 of JANMSU010000014.1, read as the reverse complement.
TGGGACCGGCGGCTCGACGGACGCATCGCGCAGGCCCTCCTCTCCATTCAGAGCGCCAAGGGCGTGCAGTTCGCCGACGCATTCGTCGCGGCGCGCGAGCGCGGCAGCGCCGTCCACGACCCGATCACCGTGAAGGACGGCGAGTTCCGGCGCACGCGAAACCGCGCCGGCGGCCTCGAGGGGGGGATGAGCAACGGTGAGGACATCGCCATCGAGGTTGCCTTCAAGCCGATCTCGACGCTAATGAAGCCGCTCCCATCGGCGGACCTCCGTAGCGGCGCGCCATCGCCGGCGCATGTCGAGCGCAGTGACGTGTGCGTCGTGCCGGCGGCGGGCGTCGTGGCCGAGGCGATGCTCGCGTTCGTTCTCGCCGACGCGCTTGTCGAGAAGTTCGGCTGTGACAACGCCGACGATCTCGTTGCCGCGGTCGAGCGCTACCGCGCGCGTCTCCGTCCGATCGACCAGAGGGCTTAGGTAGTGCACCTCTTCATCGTGGGGCCGCCGGGCATCGGCAAGAGCACGATCGCGCCGCTGCTCGCCAGCCGGCTCGGAGCGAGCGTCGTCGAGACGGACCGCGCGATCGCGCGGCGGGCGCGCAAGAGCAACAAAGATGTCATCGAGCAGGACGGGATGGAGAGCTTCCGCGACCTCGAGTCGCGGGTCATCGCGTCCCTCCGACAGACGCCGGCGTGGATCGTCGTCGACACTGGTGGTGGCGCGCCGATCCGCGAGGAGAACCGCAAGCGCATGCGTGAGCTGGGGCTCATCATCGGCCTGCGCGGATCGCTTGAGCGCATCACCGCAGGCATCAGCGCGACGATGGCGAAGCGGCCGAATCAGGACCTGCCGGCCGAGGATCGCGCGCGAGCGGTGCTGCGTGAACGAAAGGCCGCGTACGCCGACGCGGACGTCATCTTCGATGTCGATCGCGACGCCACCGCCGAGGACTCGGCGCACGCGATCGCCGCCTGGCTCGTCGCGGCGCGCGGCATTCGCGTCGACGTCGGTGGAGAGCGGCCCTACCCGGTGCTGATCCGAGCTGGGATCCTCGACCAGGTCGGCACGCACCTCGGCGACCTCGGCTGGGCCGGCCGTGTCGCGGTCGTCAGCGAGCCTGCCGCCGCGGATCGCTACGAGGCGCGTCTATTGCGCTCGCTAGAGCACGCCGGCCTCGATCCGGTGGCGCTGCGTCTGCCGACCGGCGAAGGCGCGAAGTCGGTGCGCGCGGTGGCGAGGCTCTGGGCCGATCTCGCTCAGGCGGGGCTCGGCCGCGACGGCGGCATCGTCGCGCTGGGCGGTGGCGCCGTCGGCGACGCGGCGGGCTTCGCGGCGGCGACGTATCTGCGTGGCGTGCGCGTGGCGCAGGTCCCGACCACCCTGCTCGGCATGGTCGACGCCGCGATCGGCGGAAAGACGGCCATCGACATCCCCGAAGGTAAGAATCTGGTGGGCGCGTTCCATCCGCCCGACGCGGTCTTCGCCGACGTCGGCGTCCTCGCGACCCTGCCACAGCGACAGCTGTCCTCGGGCCTGGCGGAGGTCGTGAAGAGCGCGTTCCTCTCCGACCGCGATGCAGTCGCGCATGTCGAGCGTTCTTTGGACGCAGTGCTGCGTGGCGAGATCGGTCCGCAGGTGACGACCGTGGCGCTTGCCGCGGAGGTGAAGGCGAACATCGTCACGCTGGATCCGCGTGAGACCGGGCTCCGCCAGCTGCTGAACTTCGGGCACACCATGGGGCACGCTTACGAGGCCGCCTCCAAGTACCGCGTCACACACGGCGAGGCCGTGGCGATCGGTCTGGTCTTCGCTTCGGCGCTCGCCGAGACGCTCGGCCTCGCGCCGCGATCACTGCGCGTCGATGTCGAGCGACTTCTGGCGCGCGCGCGCCTCCCGATCCGCGCAGCGCTGTCCCGCGAGGTATGGACGTACCTCCAGCGCGACAAGAAGGCGCGTGCCGGCAGGGTGCGTTGGATCCTTCCGCGGCGAGTCGGCGTCTTCAGCGAGGTCGTCGATGTGGCCGACGGGACGCTGCGGGACGCGGCGCGATTGCTGCAGGGTCGAGCCGCATGAAGCGCTTCCTGCTCGTGAACGGACCGAACCTCAACACGCTCGGCACGCGCGAGCCACAGATCTACGGCACAACCTCCCTGGACGAGGTGGTGGCGCGTTGCACGTCGGTCGCGCGTGACGGTGGCGTGTCACTCACTGCGTTCCAATCGAATCACGAGGGCGCGCTGATCGATTTCCTGCAGCAGCAAGCAGCGGCCGATGGTGCCATCATCAATCCCGGAGGACTTGCCCACACGTCCGTCGTGCTGCGCGACGCGGTCGCAGGGTGTCGCTTCCCGGTGGTCGAGGTCCACATCAGCGACGTGACGAAGCGGGAGTCCTTCCGCCACCATAGCTATCTGGCGGACGTGACCGCGCATCAGGTCGTTGGCCTGGGCGTCGTCGGCTACGAGGTCGCGCTCCGTTGGCTCATTGAGGAGACGAAGAAGAAACAGTGATCAGCACCGGGGAGATAAAGCGCGGAATCACCGTCGAGATCGACGGGCAGCTTTATCAGATCGTCGAGTTCCAGCACATCAAGATGGGACGCGGGAGCGCGCAAGTCCGGATGAAGCTGCGGAACGTGCGAAAGGGCGATCTCATCGAGAAGACCGTGCAGGCGGTCGAGCGATTCCAGCGCGCCCGGCTGGACCACCGCGTCGTGCAGTTCATGTACAAGGACGGCACGCATTTCCATTTCATGGATACGAAGAGCTACGACCAGATCGCGCTCGACGCGGACCAGCTCGGGGACGCCGTGAATTACCTGACCGACGGGATGGAGGTCACCCTCAACGAGTACGAGGGCGAGCCGATCGGCGTGGACATGCCTGCCTCCATCGTCATGACCGTCGCCTCGACGGACTTCGGCCTGAAGGGGGACACCGCGACCGGCGCGACGAAGCCGGCGACGCTCGAATCGGGACTCAAGGTCAACGTTCCGCTATTCGTGAAGGTCGGAGACAAGATCAAGGTCGACACGCGGACCGGTGAGTATCTCGAGCGCGCCTAGGGACGTCCTGCGCGTCGGTCAGCTCGCGATCCGGCTGGCCGAGCACATCCAATCCGGCGACGAGTTCAAGGATCTGTGGGTCGAGGGCGAGGTCTTCCAGTCACGCGTCTCGCCCGCGGGGCACGTCTACTTCACGCTACGCGACAACGTCGGTCAGCTGCAGAGCGTGCTGTTCGCGTCGCAGGCGGCTCAGATCGCACTCACGCCGCGCGACGGCACGAAGGTGCTCGCGCACGGTTGGGTCGAGTTCTACCACCGTGACGGTCGCTGCCAGCTCCGGATCGACGACGTCCGTCCCGCCGGCGCGGGCGACGCGTTCCTCCGGCTTGAAGCGCTAAAGCGCCGGCTGACCGCCGAGGGCCTCTTCGCGCTGGAGCGCAAGCGCCCACTGCCGCCGGCGCCGCGTCGCGTTGGCGTGGTGACGAGCCCGATCGGCGCAGCGTGGCGTGACGTGCAGACGGTCGTCGCGCGCCGCGATCCGCGCATCGAGCTGATCTTCGCGCCCGCGCAGGTGCAGGGCGTCGGTGCCGTTGAATCGCTCATCGGCGCGCTGGATGGACTGGCGCAGCTACGCGAGCTCGACGTCGTGATCATCGCGCGCGGTGGTGGCCCGAGCGAGGACCTCGCGGCGTTCAACGACGAGGCTTTGGTGCGCGCGATCGTCCGTTTTCCTCGTCCGGTCGTCTGCGGTGTCGGTCATGAAACCGACGTGACGCTCGCGGATCACGCCGCGGATGTGCGCGCGCCGACGCCGTCTGTCGCGGCCGAGCTCGTGGTCCCGGACTCCGCCCGCCATCAGGTCGCCGCCGAGCGGTCGTGGCGGCGCGTCACGACCCGCATGCGTGAGGCCCTCGAGGGTCGGCGGCGCCGTCTCACGGACGCGCACCGGCTGGTGGAGCGGCGCGCCCCACCGGCGAAGGTCGCGGCACTGCGGCAGCGCCTCGACGAGGACCGTCGGCTGGTCGATCGCGCGATGTCGCGCCTGGTCCCCTCGCGCAGACAACGACTGCTCGGCTCGCAGCGTCGCCTGGAGGCACTGTCGCCCCTGAAGGTGCTTGGCCGCGGTTACGCGATCGTCGAGGGCGCCGACGGACGTGTGCGCGCGTCCGTGTCGACGCTGCGGCCTGGCGAACGAGCGAAACTGCGCATGCGCGACGGTCGCGCGGACATCACCGTAGAAGGGGTCGAGAAGAGTGGCGGAGGCAGAGCCGAGCATCGAAGAGGCACTCACGCGTCTCGAGACGATCGCCGACAGGCTCGAGGATCCGTCGCTCGATCTCGACGAGGCCGTTCGTCTCTACGAAGAAGGCCTCGGGCTCTACGAGCGCTGCGCGAAACGGCTCGACGCCGCGGAGCTGCGCATCACGCAGCTCGCGGAGGCCCTGAAGAAGCAGGCGCGCGGCTAGCCGAGTTTGCTCGGCGAGAAGCTACGGTGAGCCGGTCGCTCCTCCGACGCGCATGATCG
>JANMSU010000460.1:0-4843 GCA_031389835.1 Chloroflexota bacterium | reverse complement strand
GTGCACACGTTGGAGAGGGCGTGCACGTCGTCCTGCGCGTCGCGCGTGAGAAGCAGCGGCTCGTCGAGAGCGCCGGGCAACAGCGTGAACGGATAGACCTGCCCCGCGACCCGCACGACATCGTCGTGCGCGGCGTACTGCCATGTTCGCGCGAAGACGCGTTCGCGTTGGGCATGGAAGAGAGCGGGGTCGGAGTAGACGCGCGCTGGAAGCGTCTTCGCGACGCGTATGTCTGGGTCGATGACGAACGCAGCGTCGCTCATGGCGATGGAGACTAGTCCAGCCCACAATGGGCTGATGTCGAAGACGGTCCAGCCGACATGACCGAAGCCTTCGCTCTCGTCCTCCACTCGCATCTGCCCTACGCGCGCGGCGCGGGCCGCTGGCCGCACGGCGAGGAGTGGGTGCATGAAGCGATCCTCGGCACCTATCTGCCGCTGCTCGGTCTGCTGCATGACCTACGCGACGACGACGTTGCGTACAAGCTGACGATCGGGCTCACCCCGACGCTCATCGAGCAGCTCGCGGACCACGACATCGACGCCCGATTCATCGAGTACTGCGACGATCAGATCCAGCGTGCCGATACCGACGTTCGCCGCTTTGACGCCGACGGCAACGCCGATCGTGCATCGCTCGCTCGCTTCTACGCGTCTCTCTACCGCGCGCATCGCGACGCGTATGTGCGACGATTCGGCCGCGATCTCGTCGGCGCGTTCGCGTCGCTCGCGCAGACCGGCCACGCCGAGGTCCTGACCTCCGGCGCGACGCACGGATACCTACCGCTGCTCGACCGAGCGTCGGTCCACGCGCAGCTCGCGGTCGGCGCGCGGACGACTCGACGTCTGCTGGGTGTCGAGCCGCGCGGGATCTGGTTGCCCGAGTGCGCATACGCGCCGGGCCTCGAGGACATCCTCGAGGAACATGGGCTCACGCACTTCTTCACCGACGCCGCGCTTCTCGGCGGAAAGAGACTCGTTGGCGAGGGACACGCATTCGAGCGCGACCGGAGTGGCAGCGGGCTCGACGCACCCCTGATCTCTTCGGCCAACGCAGACACGCTGCGCCCGTATCTCGTGCGCGAGTCGAAGGTCGTCGCGATCGCACGTCACGACAAGGTCTCGGGTCAGGTGTGGTCGGCGATGATGGGCTACCCCGGCGAGCCCGCGTATCGCGAGTTCCACCGGAAGGACGACCGCAGCGGGCTCCGCTATTGGCGCGTCACCGATACGAAGACGGGCCTGGGCGCGAAGGAGTCGTACTCGCCGGACACCGCGTCGCAGCGCGTGCGTGGACATGCGGTCCACTTCGTCGGCATGGTGCGTGAGACCCTCGCGCGCCATCGCGAGGAGCGCGGCACCAACGCGCTGATGACGGTCACCTTCGACAGCGAGCTTTTCGGGCACTGGTGGTTCGAGGGCGTTGATTGGCTCGGCCACGTCCTTCGCGACCTCGCGGCAGACGGCCCTCAGCCGATGAGCGTCGCTGAGTACCTAGGCCGAAGTCCCGCGACCGAGCGGATCGATCTCGTTGAAGGATCCTGGGGAAAGAACAACGACCACTCGACGTGGTCGAACGAGCGCAATGCCTGGATGTGGGCCGATCTCGCGCGGATGGCCCGCGAGATCCACGAGCTGCGCGCGTCGCCGCCGAGCGATCCGCTGCGTCAGCGCGCCGCGCGGCAGGGCGCGCGTGAGCTGTTGCTCGCACAGTCGAGCGACTGGCCGTTCCTGGTCACGACGGGCCAGGCCGCGGACTACGCCGTAGAACGTTTCCGTAGCCACTCGCTTCGCTTCCGCCGATCCATGGAGCTGGCGCGAAGTGGGACGAGCGCGGATGAGATCGAGCTGCGCAGCCTCGAGCGCACGGACAATCCGTTCCCAGACGCCAGCCCGGACGACTTCCAATCGCGACGCGGCGCACTCGCCGCGCGGGCCTAGCCTAGCCCTTCTTCGCGCCCTCGCCCTTCGGCGCGGGAGCGCCGGATTTTCCGGCTGGTGCGCCGGGCTTCGCGGGTGCCGCTCCTGGCTTCGCGCCAGCGGCAGCGCCCGGCTTCGCGCCGGCGGCAGCGCCCGGCTTCGCGCCGGCACCGGGTGCGGCACCGCCGGCAGGAGCGGCACCCTCGGCCCCGTCCTCGGCGCCCTCCACGGCCACCTCGCCCTCGGCGGGAACAGCGGCGGCGGCCACGGGCTCTTCCTCGATGTGCACCGGCACGGCCTTCACCACGAGCTCGTCGCCCTCGTCGATGATCTCCATGATCGTCTTGTCGACAACGAGGTCGCGAACGAAGATCGCGTCGTCGATCTCGGCCAGCGGCGAGAGGTCGACTTCGATCGCGTGCGGCATGTCCTGCGGAAACGCTTCGACAGTTACGTGGTTGCGGGCGTGAACGAGCACTGCACCCAGCGTTTTCACGGCGGGTGACTCGTGAATGAAGTGCAGCGGTACCTCGGCCTGCGTCTTTTCGGTGAGGCTCACGCGCTGTAGGTCGACGTGGAGCAGGCGGCCGGTCATCGTGTCGCGGGCGACGCCGTGGATCAACGCCGGGATCGCATCGCCGAGGCCTTCGAGCGAAAGCAGGGTCGTGTTGCCCCAGCGCCGGTACGAGCGTTCGAACGCGCGTAGGTCGGTCTGGACCGTGGCCGAATCCTTGTGCCCACCGAAGACGACGCCGGGCAGCACGCCATCGCGGCGTAACTGGGCGACCTTCTTACCCACCACCTGGCGGGGCTGGACAGCGAGCTTTTGGGCTTCGGCCAAGGCGGAACTCCCCTACGAAAGCGTGCGAGGTCTTAAGTATCTCAGGGTGGCGTCGGGAAATCCAAGACCAGGCGCACCGGATTGCTGAGATTCAGGATCACTGGACACTGCAGCCGCTGCAGGCCGATGCCCCAGACCAGTACCCGCTCGAAGTCCTCGACCAGCCGGACTTCTTTGACGAGCGGCGTGGTGGTCGGCTTGAGCGAGTTCGCGCCGGTGTAGCTGCGCGAGCCGTCGGCTGGGTTCACCGTCGAGGCGTTCCGGAAGCGCACCCCGAAGAGCGCGTTTCCCTCGATCGGCACTGGCTGGCCGCTCGGCCCGGACAGCGTTGTGGCGACCGCGAGCCGGTAGTCCGGCATGCCATAGACGCCCGGCGCCGTGCTTGGCCCGAACTCGAAGACGACCCGATCGAAGCCCGGGTTGTGCGCAATGCGGATGGCTGTGAGCTGTGCCTGCGTGTTGGTGGCGCCACCCGTCCGCTCCGGACAGGCGGTCGCCGGCGTGCTCCCGGGGCTGGCCGCGCTGGTCGGACTGGGCCCGCCGGTCGCCGTGGGTGGCGGGGTCGTCGGTGCCGCCGTCGCTGTCCGGGTGGCGGTTGCCGCCGCGGTCGTCGGCGCGACCGTCGGCGCACCGCTGACGCTTGGGCTCGGCCTCGGAAGCACGACCCGCTCTGGACCACAAGCGCCCACCACAACGACCGAGACGGCCATCAGAAGGGCGCCACATAGAACGAGACGGCGGTCCAACACGACGATCGTGACGCATCCACGCTGCTCTGTCGAGTTCACATACAAACTGACGAGCCCTTCGTACGCAGAGCGTACGAAACGGGCATAGATGACGGTTCTACGCTAAAATGGCCCTAATTGGCCGACCGGCTGCGCGTGGCGCTGGTTTTCCACCAGCACCAACCCGCGGGGAACTTCCCGTCTGTCTTCTCAGAGGTGACCGAGCGCGCGTACGCGCCGCTCGTGGCCGCCCTATATCGCCATCCCGAAGTGAAGGCGAGCCTCCATTTCTCCGGACCGCTTCTCGACTGGCTCGAGGCGAACCGGCCGGACGTCATCGGCGATCTGTCCGACCTCGTGCGGCGCGGCCAGATCGAGCTTCTTTCGGGCGGCTACTACGAGCCGGTGCTCGTCGGCGTGCCACGCCGCGACGGCGTGGGGCAGATCCGCGCTTTGACCGATCGCGTCCACGCCATCTTCGGCCAGCGACCGCTTGGGGCGTGGTTAACGGAGCGCGTCTGGGAGCCGCACCTTCCATCGCTATTGGCTGAAGCGGGCATCGCCTACACGGTCCTCGACGATGAGCACTTCCTGCGCGCAGGTCTGAAGAAGGACGAGACCGGCGAGTCGTACATCACGGAGGATCAAGGCCTCCCGGTCATCGTGTTCCCCGGCAGCATGAAGCTCCGCTACCTCATTCCCTTCCGCGAGGTGAGCGCGACGATCAAGGAGCTGCGCGAGCGGCATGCCGCCGGCGCGCGCCTCGTCGTCTATGCGGATGATGGCGAAAAGTTCGGCGCATGGCCGGGCACGTACCAGCGCGTGCACAAGGACGGCTGGCTCGAGCAGTTCTTCACTGCGCTGTCGCAAGCTGACTTCATACAGACCGCGACGCTTGAGGACGCGTGGATCTTCCAGAAACCCGCGCGCCGCATCTACATCCCGGGCGGCGCCTATCCCGAGATGAGCGCGTGGGCACTCGATGCGGCAGCGGCGCGCCGCCTCCAGCAGGCGCGCCACAAGCTCGGCGAGGAGCTCGAGTCGCTCGTGACCGCACCGCTGTGGCGCAACTTCTTCGCGAAGTATCCCGAGTCGAACGCTCTCCACAAACGGATGCTCATCGTGTCCGAAGAGCTCGCGCGCCGCAGTATCCTCGATTCGTCGCAGGAAGTGCGGCAGGCGCAGCAGAACCTCTGGCGCGCGCAGGGCAACGATGTGTACTGGCACGGCGTCTTCGGCGGCATCTACCTCCCGCATCTCCGTAGTGACGCGTACGCGTCGCTCCTCAAGGCGGAGCGCATCCTGTCCGAGCGCCGCGTCGCAGCGGGTGAGTCGCGTGACTACGACGTCGACGG
>JANMSU010000392.1:0-9120 GCA_031389835.1 Chloroflexota bacterium | reverse complement strand
CATCAGGCTTAGGCGGTCGCTTGAGTGCGACGCGTGGTGCGGAGCTTGGTCACCAGTCGCCAGATGAACATCGCGGCAGCGGCCGCGGCGGCGACTCGCAGCGCCGACCGCAAGGGGTCGTTGTCTTGCGTGGCGGGCATCGGCGCTGGCCCGGTGATGGCGTTGTTCGCGACCGCAGCTTTGTCGGCAGCGGTGGACTTGCTGGCAATCGCGGCCTTCTCCACAGCGGCGGCCTTGTCCGCCGCCGTCTTGTCTGCGGCTGCGGCCTTGTCGCTGGTCGTACCTGCCTCGGCGAGAATGGTGATCTTACCGAGGTCCTGCGGCGCGAACGCTCCTTGCGTGACCTGCCAGGTGTACGTGCCACCGGCGGGGAAGAAGACGCTGGCGATGTAGTGGCCCACGTTGCCCTGCGACTTGCCTGGGAACGCGAGCGTCCTCCCGGAAGTCGCCACGGCGAGGATCTCCGTCTTATCGACATTGATCGGCGTTGCGCCGTGCTGCCGGATCGTGTACCCGAGCGTGTACTCCTGGCCGGAGACGAACTGGCCGGGCATGTCGTCGAACGTCGTGACGGCCCAGCCCCCGGCGAGCGCCGGCGGCGCCAGAGCGCCGAGCGCGATCGCGAGGACTGCGAGGACGAGGGTCACTGAACGCATGTCGCTACCTCCGTGTGATTTGGTTGGCGACGCGGCCCCTCGCCACCTACGAGCCATACAAGTCCCCGCGCCGGCGGTTCCCGTGTCTCTGCGCAGAGACAAACGTCGCGTCGGTCACGCTCCGGGGCGATGGTGCCGCTAACCTGACGCGCGATGCGCTTGCCACTTGCCGACCGTGTGCTCTACGGACTCGGGAGCCTGGGTAACGCGACGTTCTTTTGGTCGCTCTCGCTTTGGCTCATCTACTTCTACGCGCCGGCCGAGGGACGCGGCCACGCGCTGATCCCGGTAGCGGTGGTGGCGCTCGCCCGCGGGATCGGCGGCGTCCTCGAGGCGTTTGACGACCCGCTGATCGGCTGGTGGAGCGATCGGAGCAAGAGCCGGTGGGGGAGACGGATTCCGTTTCTGCTCTACGGCATTCCGGTCCTGGTGATCAGCTTCTGGCTCCTCTTCACGCCGCCCGTTGGCGCGAACCCGGTGATCCTCGCTGTGTACTTCTTCGTGATCCTTGAGATCTTCTATTTTGCGAACACCATCGTCGGAGCACCGTACGAAGCGCTGCAAGCCGAGATCGCCACCAGCTCGGCCGACCGTGTCAGTCTCGGGGTCTGGAAGGTGCTATTCGGGACGCTGGGTACGGTCCTGGCGTTCGTCGTGAGTCCGCAACTCGTCGAGCGCCTCGGGTTCCAGACGACCATGGGCATCCTGGCGGCCTTCGCCTTCGCGGCCCTCTACGGAATGCTGTTCGGACTGTGGCGGCGCGGGACGCTGAGTCGCGCCACAGCTCTGGAGGCCGCGCCGATATCGCTCGGCGACTCGGTCAGGGCGTCACTCGCTCATCGGCCCTTTCTCGCTCTGGCGTCGTCCTTCGTGCTCTTCTCTCTCGGGTACAACATGCTGCCCGTACTGATGCCGTATTACGTGACCGTCGTGCACGGCGCGGAAGAGGGCGAGGTCAGCTTCTTCCTCGCCGGTGTCATCGCCACGGTGCTGGTGGCGCTGCCCGTCGCCAGTTGGGCGGCGCGGCGATTCGGCAAGCGTGCGGTCTATGCACTGTCGATGGTGGCGACCGGGATGTATTTGCTGTTCCTTGGCGTCGCCGCCTTCGCACCGCTGCTGCCCGGTCTTTCGCTTCTCTGGCAGAGCCGCATCACGATCTGGCTATCGGGCCTCGGCTTCGCCGCGCTGTTCGTCTTTCCTGGCGCGATGATGGCCGACGTCATCGACGACGACACTGCGCGCTCTGGCCAGCAGCGAGCTGCGATCTATTACGGCATGTTCAAGACGCTCGAGAAGATCGCGCAGAGCGGCGCGGCGGTGCTGGTCGGTCTGCTGATCCAGGTTTTCGGCGGCACCGAGGGTCGCTCTCTAGGGCTGCAGCTCGTGCTGCCGGTGGCAGGCGTTTGCGCGATCGCCGGCTGCGGAGCTGTGCTCGTCGGTTATCACCTCCGGGAGCGCCCCAGCACGGTGGCACTGGACTCGAACGCTGAAGGTGCGGTGTCGATCTGAGGTCTGCGGTTGTCCTTGTGCACGGACGTCTCCGACCCCGAAGCCATAATTGGATGCACGAGCGCCGGGCGAACGGTCGCGCAGTGCAATTTGAGGCGGATTGTCGTTAGCCGAACGCCGCTCTCATCGCTAGACTAGAACACATGTTCGTTGACGCGGCGGTCGTTGTTGCGTTGCTCGCGCTCGCCCTCGCTGGCGTCGCGCTGTTCGTCGCAAGCCGGCGGCCCGCGGCGGACGTGACGCCGTCCGCACCGGCGGCGGATCTCGTGCCGTCGTTCGACCTGCTGCGCGCCAGCCTCGACGAGCTGCGTATGACCAACGCGAGCGCGCTTGGCGATCTGCGCACCGAGATGCAGCGGACCTTGAGCACCACCGAGCAGCAGGTGCTGACGCAGACCGGCGCAACGCAGCGGTCGCTGAGCGACCTCTCGCGTCAGCTCGGTGTGCTGAGCGAGCAGAGCGCGCGCGTTGGCGAGCTCGCGAAGGACATCGGGTCGCTGCAGGATCTTCTGCGGGCGCCCAAGCCACGTGGCGGGTTCGGCGAGCTGATGCTCGAGCGCCTCCTCCAGGACTGTCTCCCGGCGAGCGCATACGAGATCCAGTTCACCTACCGCGACGGCTCGCGGGTGGACGCCGTCGTGCGGTGCGCGAACCGGCTCGTGCCGATCGACGCGAAGTTCCCCAATGAGTCGTACACGCAGATCGCGGCGGCGACGGACGAGGCCGATCGCGTGCGCCGCCGCCGCGCTTTCCTCCAGCAGGTGCGGCGTCACATCGACGCGGTTGGCCGCTACGTCTCGCCGCACGACGGCACGATCGACTACGCGTTCATGTACCTGCCGTCGGAGGCGATCTACTACGAGGTCATGACACGTGAGGCAGCGGATGGAGAGACGGATCTCGGCACGTACTGCCAGGAGCGTCACGTGATCCCGGCATCGCCGAACACGCTCCTCGCGTACCTGCAGGTCGTCGCGCTCGGCGTCCGTGGTCTCGCGATGCAGGAGCGCACTCGGGAGCTCCAGCAGAGCATCGCGCAGGTCCGTCGCGAGTTCGAGCGCTTCGTCGGGCTGCACGACCAGCTTGGTACGCATCTCGACCACGCGATGAAGAAGTTCGACGAGACCGAACGCGCGCTCGCGCGCGCCTCCGGCGCCATCGAGGGCCTCGCCCAAGTCCCGATCGCAGCGGGCGGGGAGCAGGGCGTGCTACCGCTCAGCGCGGAAGAGGACTAGCGATCCGGCGCCCCCTCGCGCTCATCGCCGGGCTGAGCGCGCTCATCGCGATCTGCGCGATCCTGTTCCTCGATCCGGACGTTCCTCTGGCCGTCGGGCTCGTCATCGCGGCGATCGCCGTGTGCTCCGGTGCGACTTTGGCCGCGGTTCTCCTTTCGATCCCGCTCGGGGACGGGCGCCGGAGCCGGCGCGCGGTCGCGCCCGCGCTGCGTCGCGGTATCGAGCTCACCGCGGTCGTCGCCCTGGTGTCGCTACTCCGCGTGGTGGACGGGCTGACGCTGATCACAGGCGGTTTCGTCGTCCTCGGCTTCATCGTCGCCGAGGTCATCCTGTCGACGCGTCCGAGGCGGGCTTCGCGCTAACCTCGCTCCAATGAGCGTGAGGACCGCGATCGATTGGTTCGGCGGCGACGTGAGCGCGGAGCAGGCGGAGCGGTTCGCGTCTCTGTACGACCTGGACACGCCGCACGGACCCGACCCGGCCATCGACTGGTTCCGCGCAGTTGCGCGCCGCACAGGCGGTCCGGTCCTCGAGCTCGGCTGCGGCACCGGCCGTGTCGCGATACCGCTTGCGCTAGACGGACACGACGTTGTCGGCCTCGATCGCTCAGAGGCGATGCTCGCGCGCGCAGAACGCCATGCGCGGCGCGATGGCGTGAGCCTGCGCCTGGTCGAAGGTGACATGCGGTCGTTCTCGTTCTCCGAGTCTTTCCCGCTCATCGCGATCGCCTTCAATACGTTTCTGATGCTCACGCCGGACGAGCGGTGGGGCTGTCTCGCGCGGGTCCGCGAGCACCTTGCGCCCGCGGGACTTCTCGCGATCGACTGCTTCCAGCCGGATCCGGAGCGCATCGTCGGTCACGACAGCACCGTGCGCGAGGAGTGGACGCGTCACGATCCGGAGAGCGGGCGTGACGTTACCAAGTTCTCCAGCTCGCGCGCGAACGTGGACCAGGTCGACCTCCGTTGGTGGTTCGACGAGCTGCACGAAGAGGGCAACGTGACCCGCTGGCAGCGCGCGACGACGCTGCACTACTTGTATCGACGCGAAGCCGAGCTTCTGTTCGCTGCCGCGGGCTTCGTGCTCGAGGCGCTGCACGGCGATTACGACGGGTCTCCGGCGGTCGGCTCCTCGCCAAGGCTCCTCGTCGTTGCGCGCCGACGCGAGCGGGGCGCCGGCCGCGAGCGCAGGGGTTGACCGACCTCCTCATTCGCGGAGGGCTCGTCGTCGACGGGACCGGTGCGCCGGGCGTGCGTGCCGATGTGGCCGTCACCAACGGTCGGATCACCGACGTTGGGGACGTGGCCGGGCGGCGCGCCACGCGGATGATCAACGCGCGCGACCGCGTCGTGGCACCCGGATTCATCGACATCCACTCGCACTCCGATAACACGGTCTTCATCAACGACGCCTTCGAGAGCGCGCTCCACATGGGGGTGACGCTAGTGGTGTGCGGCAACTGCGGCGGCTCCTCGGCGCCCGTGAGCGGTCTCGCGGCCGAGGAGCTCGACCGCGCCCTTCTGGCGCTCGATACGAAACGGACCTGGTCGACGTTCGCGGAGTACGCGGACGCCTGCGATGACGCGCGGCCGGCGATCAACCTCTGCTCCTTTGTCGGGCACGGCACGCTGCGGAAGTGCGTGATGGGCGCCGCCGCCCGACCCCCGAGCCGCCAGGAGCTCGACCTGATGAGGACGCTCCTCGCGCGGGCGATGGACGAAGGTGCGATCGGGCTCGCCTCTGGCCTGATCTACCCGCCGAGCGCGTATGGGACCACCGAGGAGCTGGCGGCCCTCTGCGCGGTCGTGCGGGAGAAAGGCGGCCTCTACGCGAGTCACATCCGCAACGAGGGCGAACGACTGCTCGAGGCAGTGGAGGAGAACCTCGAGATCGGCCGGCGCTCGCAGGTGCGCGTGCAGCTGTCGCACCACAAGGCGTCGGGTCAGAAGAACTGGGGCCGAGTCAAGGAGTCGACAGCGAAGATCGAGGCCGCCCGGGACGCGGGACTGGACGTCCAAGCCGATCAGTACCCGTACACCGCTTCGTCAACGGGGCTTTCGGCGACGATCCCGAACTGGGCACACGAGGGCGGGCGCCTCGCGATGTGCGAGCGCCTCAAGGATCCGGCGATCCGTGTCCGCATCCGGGACGAGTACGTCGAGACTGGCCGCAACTGGGACCGCATCGTCATCGCACGGGCGCGCCGGCGACCGGAGTACAGCGGGAGGAGCGTCGTGGACCTCGCGCGGGAGGTAGGCAAGGATCCAATGGAATGGGCGTGTGACGCGCTCATCGAGCACGATGGTGACGTTCAGATCGTGCACCACTCGATGCACGAGGACGACGTCCGCTACGTCATGGCGAAGCCCTACGTCGCGATCGGGAGCGACTCGTCGGCGAACGCGCCTTATGGGCCGCTGTCGTTCGGGAAGCCGCACCCCCGCGGCTACGGGACGTTCCCGCGCGTCTTGGGTCGGTACGCGCGCGATGAGAACGTCGTGACCCTCGAGGATGCGGTGCGCAAGATGACGTCGCTCACCGCGAGGCATCTGCGGCTCGCCGATCGCGGCGAGATCCGGATCGGAGCGTGGGCCGACCTCGTCGTGTTCGATCCCGAGCGTGTCGCCGATACCGCGACCTATGAGGAACCGCACCGGTATCCCGAGGGCATCGAGTACGTGGTCGTCAACGGCGGTATCGCGCTCGAGGCGGGAGAGACGGCGCCGGATCGGCACGGACGATTCCTGCGGCTCGGCAGGGATCTGGGAGGCGCGTGACCGCCACGCCGCGCGTCGCGATCCTGGCCGAGGGCCTCTTCACCCGGACGACCGCAAAGACGGCGATCGGGGTTCTGCGTTACGCGACCTATGAGATCGTCGCCGTCGTCGATTCGACGCGAGCGGGCACCGACGCGGCCGAACACGTGGGCGTCGGGCGCGGCGTGCCCGTGGTCGCCACGGTCGATGAGGCGATCGCGCGCCGCGCCGACGTGCTGCTCATCGGCACCGCCGCCGCGGGCGGGCGCATCCCTAACGAATACCGCCCCTTCCTCTCGCACGCGCTCGAGCGCGGCATGTCCGTATGGAACGGACTGCACGAGCGCGTCCTCAGCGACCCGAAGCTGGCCGAGGCCGCGAAGCGTGGGAACGCGGCGGTGCGCGAGCTGCGCGAGCCTCCGGACGAGCTGCCCATCGGGGGCCATCGTCGGCCGCGCGAGGGCGTGACCGTCGTGCTAACCGTCGGCTCCGATGCCGCGGTCGGAAAGATGACCGCGTCGCTCGAGATCGTGGCGGCGCTCCGCCGCATGGGCGAGAGGGCCGCGTTCGTGGCGACCGGACAGACCGGCATCGCGATCGCGGGTGAAGGCATTTCGGTCGACGCGGTCGTCGCGGACTTCATCGCCGGCGCCGCGGAGAAGATGGTGTGCGAGGCCGCCGAAGAAGCGGACTGGGTGATCGTGGAAGGTCAGGGCTCGCTTACGCATCCCGGGTTCTCGGGCGTGACGCTCGGTCTGCTCCACGGGGCGGCACCGGACCTGATGGTGCTCTGCCACGACACGAATCGACACGCGATGAAGGGCTACGACGACGGCCTTCCGCTCCGCCGGCTACGCGAGCTCGTGCGGATTTACGAGGACGCGGCCGCGTGGCGGCGTCCACCCGGCTACCCGCCCGCGCGCGTGGCGGCGGTCGCGTTGAACACCGGAGGCGGCGGCGATCCGTCTTCCGATCCGACGGTCCCGCTGGTCTTGATCGAGAGCGCCGCGCATGAGACAAAGCTTCCTGCGGCCGACCCGATCCGCGAAGGGGCAGCGGGCGCCGATCGCCTCGCACAGGCGCTGATCGATGCGCGGGGCCGCATGGCCACGACGGGCACGTCGTGAAGTTCACCGTTCGCACCGTGGACGTCCATCTCGCGGTCCCCTTCCAGATCTCGCGCGCGGTGCGCACCGAGAAGCGCGTCGTGCTCGTCGAGCTTGACGAAGATGGGCGCACCTCACGCGGCGAGGCGTCGCCGGACCCCTTCTTCAAGGAGACACCCGAGTCCCT
This sequence comes from Chloroflexota bacterium, assembly GCA_031389835.1. Taxonomy (GTDB): domain Bacteria; phylum Chloroflexota; class Limnocylindria; order P2-11E; family P2-11E; genus CF-39. The sequence goes on along the minus strand of JANMSU010000392.1, from coordinate 1,671 downwards.
CGAGGCGGACGTGCGCGGCGCGCTCGACCTGGTCCCCGAGGACGCCGCCGACCTCGCGGCGCTCAAGCAGCGCCTGGACGAACGCTTTCCACACGGCGGCGCGGCCGCGTGCGCCCTCGACATCCTCGGACACGACCGTGCGGCGCAGGCCGCCGGCGTGCCACTTCACGCCTTCCTCGGGCTGGCCACGGGTGATGCGCCACCGACGTCGTTCACGATCGGGATCGCGGAACCGCGCGTCATGGCCGAGCGCGCCGCGGCCGCGGCAGCGAAGGGCTTCGGCGTGCTCAAGGTGAAGCTCGGCCACGGCGACGATGACGAAGAGATCCTGTCGCTCATCCGCGAGCGGTTCGCCGGAGCGATCCGCGTTGACCCCAACGCGGCCTGACGCCCGCGGAGGCGCCCAGGCGGATCGAGCGCATCGCGCGCTTCGAGATCGAGTTCGTCGAGCAGCCCACGCCGACGGCGGACATCGCCGGACTGCGCTACGTGCGCGAGCGGTCGGCGCTGCCGATCGTCGCGGACGAGGCGGCCGTGCGCCTGCCCGATGTCGATCGCCTCGCCGGAGCGTGTCACGGCATCAACGTGAAGCTTCAGAAATGCGGCGGCATCGCCGAGGCGCGCGCGATGATCGCGCGCGCCCACGATCTCGGGATGAAGGTGATGCTGGGATGCCGTGCGGCCGAAACGAGCGTCGCGATCGCCGCCGCGGCACATCTCGCGCCGTCCGTCGAATGGGCCGACCTCGATGGGAACCTGCTCATCGTCGACGATCCATTTCGCGCCGTCCTGGTGGTGCGCGGTCGGTTCGTGTTCTCGGAGCGCCCGGGGCTCGGTGCGGTGCCCGTGTGAACACCTCGCCCGGAAAAGTCGAGACGGCGCTGTTCGCCGTCGGCTTCGCGATCGCCAGCCTGGTCCTCCTCGCGCTGATGTGGTCCGGTGCGGGTCCGTACGCGGACATGGCACGGGCGAGCGGCGTGAACGGCACGACGTTCAGGAACGGTGACGTTGAGGCCTCGGTCTCCCTCGACGCGATGTCCGAGATACATCGGCAGTGGGCCGCGTTTGTCACCGGTGGGGTTGCGGACGCGCCGCGGTTCGAGCCGCCGCTATTCACCGAGGACGAGCACTCGCATATGACGGACGTACGACGGGTGTTCGACGGCGCGAAGCTCCTGATCCCGGCAGGGCTGTTCGTCATGGCCATTCGCCTTCAGCGCGCGCGGTCACGAAGCGCGGCGACGATGTTCAGACTCGTGCGCGACGGCGCGATCTCCGCCCTCGTGGCGGTCACCGTCGTGGGTATCGTCGCGGTGGTCGCATTCGACGCGGCCTTCCTCATGTTCCACCAGGTCTTCTTCCCACAGGGCAACTTTCTGTTCGATCCCGCGACCAGCAACCTGCTACGGCTGTACCCGGACTGGTACTGGCAGGGCATCACACTTCGCATAGGTCTGTCGTTCATTGGGCTCGCCGCCGCGGTCGCGGTCGCGGCGGTCGTGGGACTCCGCCGCGCACTCCACTAGACTCGCCGCGCATGAAACGCGTTCTTCTCATCGAAGACCTGCCCCAGGTCGCGCAGCACCTTCAATCGATGCTCGCCCGCGAGAAGGAGATCGAGGTCGCCGGCGTTCAGGGCGTGGCCGAGGACGCGATCGCCCAGGTCGCGAC
>JANMSU010000345.1:0-2493 GCA_031389835.1 Chloroflexota bacterium | reverse complement strand
GCCAGCTGCACCGCGATCGCGACAGCATCGCTGGCGACGGGCGGTGGCTCCTCACGTGGTGTTGGCGTCGGTTGAGGACTGGCCGTCGGAGTCAGTGCGACGGTCGCGGTCGAAACAGGCGAAGGCGTGGGCGACGGCGTGGCGGACGCCCCCGGGACGCCGCTCGTAACAGCGCACGCGGACAGGAGCATCGCGGCGCTAAGCGACGCGGCGATCCAACGCCACAGGAACTTGGACATACCCACTCCGACCATCATCTGATCAAACGCTGCGCCGTGGCATACGTTCCTCAAAGATTCACCGCGAGCAAGCGGCCGCACGTCGGAGCAGCAGCTCGCGCTCGCGCGCGTTCTGCGTGAGCGAGGCCGCCCGCTCGAACTCGGCACGGGCTTCCTCGGCGCGGCCGAGCTTTTCCAGAAGATCGCCGCGCACACTGGGCAGCAGGTGGTAGCCCTTGAGTGAGGGCTCCGACGCGAGCCCATCGACGAGCTCGAGGCCTGCGGCAGGACCGAACGCCATCGCGACCGCAACGCAGCGATTGAGCGCCACGACAGGCGACGGTGCGATCTGCGCCAGCGCGTCGTACAGCGCGACGATGCGCGCCCAGTCCGTGTCCGCCGCCGCGCGCGAGCGCGCGTGACACGCGGCGATAGCCGCCTGCAACGCATAAGGGCCGAGCGCGCCGCCGAGCTCCTCTGCGCGCTCGAGCGCGGCGAGACCGCGATGGATGAGCAGCGGATCCCACCGGCCGCGGTCCTGGTCGAGCAGCAGGACGATCTCCCCCGACGGTCCGACTCGCGCTCGCGAGCGTGACGCTTGGATCTCCATCAGTGCGACGAGCCCGTGGACCTCTGGCTCTTTCGGGGCGAGGCCCGCCAGGATGCGGCCGAGTCGGAGCGCGTCCTCGCACAATCCGGCCCGGAGCAGGTCGTCCCCCGCGGTGGCCGAATACCCCTCGTTAAAGACGAGATAGATGACCTGCAGCACCGACGCAAGACGGGCCTCGAGCTCAGGTCCGCCAGGGACTTCGAAAGGGACGTGAGCCTCGGTGAGCGTGCGCTTCGCCCGAACGATCCGCTGAGCGATGGTCGGGACCGGAACCAGGAAGGCACGCGCGATCTCCTCCGTGGTGAGACTCGAGATCAGGCGCAGCGTGAGCGCGACGCGCGCTTCTGGCGCGAGGATGGGATGGCAGGAGATGAAGATAAGGCGCAGGAGGTCATCCCCGACGTCGTCTGTCGCCGACTCCTGGTGGACAAGGGCCTCGCGGCCGAGCTCTTCGTATTTGCGATCGAGCCGCTCGTCGCGGCGCAGGCGATCGATCGCACGATGTTTGGCGGTGGCCATGAGCCAGGCGCCCGGGTTATCCGGTACGCCTGACTCCGGCCATTGCTCGAGCGCGACGACCAGCGCGTCCTGTGCGAGATCCTCCGCGACACCGACGTCACGCACGATGCGCGTGAGGCCCGCGATGAGCCTTGGGGATTCGATCCTCCAGACGGCGTCGATCGCCCGGTGCGCATTAGCGGCCGTCATAACGACCGATTGAAGCATCTAGCCCCCGTACACCTCTTGGACGATCGAGTCGCCGTCGCCGACGATCTTGCGGAAGCGCTTGGCCCACTCGATCGCTTCCTCGCGCGACTTGGCCTCGATGAGCGCAAACCCACCGGTCAGCTCCTTGGTCTCGGTGAAAGGTCCGTCAGTCACACTGAGCTTGCCCGCTGAATTCCGAACACGCGTGATCGCCTGCGCAAGCCCACCGGTCGCAAGCAGGACGCCGGACCGCGTGGTCTCTTCCGTGAGCTTCGCCAGCTCGTCCATCATCTGCTGGCTCGGCGGCGCTGGCGGTGCGCTGGGCTGTGCGTTGTCACCGGTCGTGTAGAGCAGGAATCGCATCTTCGTGTCTCCCTTTGATCCTTCTTTTTGACCCGAGGCTTCCGACTCGACCGGCTGTCCTCGGCTCTACATACACGTCGAACAAGCCGGGTGCCAAATCGACAAGGCGCTCGACGGGTGGCCGCTTGCTCGCGCCAAGGACTTAGGTCGCGCGCGCTCGTCGCGACGGGCGCGTCCCCCAACGCCGCAGCGCTTCGATCGCCGGACGAAGCTCGCGCCCCCGCTCTGTCAGCGCGTACACGACGCGCGGTGGGACCTCCGCGTACACGGTGCGCGAAACAAGTCCGGCGGACTCGAGCTCGCGCAGGCGCGCGGTGACCATCTTCGGGTTCGCGTGGATGAGCGCGCGCTCGATCTCCGTGAAACGACGCGGCCCGGCGAGGAGGTGCTCGACGATGAGCAGCGTCCATTTATGTCCGACGATCTCGAGTGCGGTTGCAAGCTCTGTCACACTATGGTTACTTTAATATCCTCTGCTTGCTATTTGCAAGCATTGAGAGTACGGTTGCCGAAGAAAGAAGGGCATCTAATGACAACACTCCTACAAGACAAGCCGACACTCGCACACGACAGCAAGTCGACCGCCGCCGCGAA
>JANMSU010000291.1:0-1560 GCA_031389835.1 Chloroflexota bacterium | reverse complement strand
GGCTCCAGCAGGTCCCAGCGGCCCGTGCTCTTCCAGAGCTCCGCCGGGGTCAGAACCGGCATCTGCATTTCCTGACAGCCGATGCGGTCCATCTCCTCGCGGATGATCTGCTCGACCTTCTTCGCGACGCGGAATCCAAGGGGCAGCCAGGTGTAGAGGCCGGAGGCGAGCGGGCGCGCGATGGCGGCGCGAAGCATGAGCCGGTGTCCGGGCGTCTGGGCATCCGCTGGCGCCTCTCGCAGCGTGCGTCCAAAGAGCGTCGACTGTCTCATGGGGTCAACTCCGAGGGTCGTATTTTGGCCGCGCGCTTGCGTGCCGGCGCCTCTGCGACGCCGGCTAGCGCGGGATTCGGTACGTGGACCCTCGCGAACGCATCGCGCGAATACTAGCCGCCTCGGGTGCTCAGATGTGCTCGAGCAGCTCCCATACGCGAGCCTGAACTCGGTCAGGCGCCTTGATGCGCGGCGTCCAGCGACGAGCGACGACGATGTCCTGATCGCGCCAGCGCGCCTCGAGCGTTGCCAGCATCGCGAGGGCGGGCGCGCGCTCGCGCTCGTACCACTCCTTGATCTCACCGCGGGCCTTCGGGAGACGCCGCTGGAACCGCTCAACGCGCACGTGGAGCTCATCGTCCGGGAATCGCTGGCGGTCCATGTCGACACCGTCGACGAAAGCCACGTCGAGCAGCTCGGCATCGCGAAAGTCGTTCGCGCGGAACTCGTTGCGCCGACGCGGGGGGTCGAGCTGCTTCGCCGTCGCGCCGGACGGTGCCCCATAGAAGGTCACGCGCTCCATCGGACCCGCGAAACGGCAGCCGATGAACTCGGCGGCCACGGTGTCGCTGTCCTCGAGACGCGCGTCGTCGAACGTGCAACGCTCAAAGCGCGACCCGCCCAGTCGCGCATGCCGCAGATCGGCGGCGTCGAAGCGGCAATCGCGGAACACGCTGCGTGGCAGCGCGACGAACAGTGGCGCCAGCCGCCGATCGAGCTTCAGCCCACGGAAGTCGCAGCGATCGAAGAGGCAGCCGCCGAGGGTGAACTTGTCGAAGCGCGCGCTGCGGAAGTCGACCGCCGTGAGAGTTGCGCGATGCAGCGCGACGACGCGTTCGTCGTCGGCTTGCTTAGGTTCGCTGTCCTGCGGGGACACTGCGCCCGGGCGTGAGCTGTCCTTCGTGCGTCAGCTTCGGAGCCTTCTGGGAGTACGGCTCTTTGCCGTTCTCGACCAGGATCTTGTCGATCTCCGCGAGGAGCGCGTCCATCAGCTGATCCTCGGGATACACGCCGACGACCTTGCCCTTGCGGAAGATCGCGCCCTTGCCGACGCCACCGGCGATCCCGACGTCGGCGTCCTTCGCCTCCCCGGGACCGTTGACCTCGCAGCCCATGACCGCGACCTTCATCGGCGTGGGCAGCGCGCGGAGGCGTTCCTCGGCGACCTTCGCGAGCGGGATGAGGTCGATATCGGCGCGGCCACACGACGGGCACGCGATGAGGGTCAGTCCTTGATCGCGTAGGCCGAGTGACTTCAGGATGTCGAACCCCGCACGAACCTCCATGA
>JANMSU010000275.1:0-7872 GCA_031389835.1 Chloroflexota bacterium | reverse complement strand
CCGTGGCGACGCGTCAGCCCGCGATCGTCGAGGAATTGTAGGAGCGGGAGGACATGCTTGCGGCTGGACCCGGAGAGGTCGCGCGCGCGAGCGACCGTGATCGAACCGCTCGTCGCGAGCTCGTCCACCACCGCGCGCGCGAACCGCGTCACCGCCTCCGGCAGGAACACCGCTTCGGTGCCGATGCGCACCACATCGCCCCGGTCGGCGAGCGCCGCGATGAGCTCACGGTCGAGACCGTGCTCTGTCTCGAGCTGCGCGGGACTCGGTGGCTGCAAAGGATCTTTGGCGAGCGCGGCGCGCGCGCTCATCCAGTGACGCTCCTGGTCCTCCGAGAGGCGTGGCTGATGCGAGGGCAGCGCGAGAGCGCTACCTCGCTCCGCGAGGCGCCCCTCGGCGACCAGCCTCGCGACGAGCGCGGTGAAGCGCTTCGCGGGCAACGCCAGCGCCGAGCGGGCCTCTTCGCGAGACGCGCCCGCGCGTAGCGGCGTCTTCCGATGTGCCTGTGCGCAGATACGCAGGGCGTGCGTGGCGAGCGCCTCGAACGCCTCGCGCGATACGAGCGCATCGCCGATGGCCACGGCCCGGCCGTCACCTACGAGCTCAAGGGTCGCGGCAGCGCGCTCGTCCGGTGAGAGGCCGCTTCGCTCCGCCCCCTCCGCCGGCGTCCGCGGCGTGTCGAGCGATGCGAGCAAGCGCGACGCCACCGACGGCGCGGTGCGCCGCTCGAGCGCGGCGACCGTCTCCGCGCGGCGGCGATGGCGCACGCTCGCGAGATCGGCGACCGCGCCGCCGCCGATCGTCTCGGACGGCGATGGCCTGCGGAGCACGAGACGGTCCCCCACCGCGACCGCGACCGGGTCCGCAAGTCGGAGCTGCACCCAGGCCGTCTCGCCCGGCGCGATAGCGGGGCCCTCGAGAAGCGCGACGCGCGCCATGGTCTCCGCGGTGCCGACGTGGATCTTCACCTCCTCGTCGTGCGCGAGCGCAGCGCTCGCGCCCGCGAGAAGGGCGAGCCGCACAGCGAGGAGATTCGTCGTCTCGAGCGAGCCCGCGCGCGCCAGCACCATGCCGCGCGACACGTCGTCCTTGTCCACGCCGGTCAGGTTCGCCGCGACACGACTGCCGGGCCGAGCGACGTCGAGCGACCGCCGATGGGTCTGCAGTCCGCGGATGCGGCCGCGGAGGTCACCGGGGAGGACCGCGATCTCGTCTCCGACCGTCAGCGAGCCATCGAGCAGCGTGCCGGTGACCACGGTGCCGAAGCCGGACATCGTGAAGGAGCGATCGACCGGGAGACGCGGACGCCCGACGTCGCGCCGCGCCGGTGTCTCACCGAGCACGACACCGAGAGCCTGCAGGAGATGGCCGAGCCCACGGCGCGCGGTCGAGGACACCTCGACGAGCGGCGCATCCGCGAGCGCGGTGCCGCGCAGAGCGGCGCGCACGTCGGTCACCGCGAGGGCCGCCCACTCGTCATCGACGAGGTCGCGCTTGGTGAGCGCGATCACGCCACGATCGATACCGAGCAGACCGAGGATCGCGAGGTGCTCACGGGTCTGGGGCATGACGCCCTCGTCGGCAGCGACGACGAGAAGAACGGCATCGATGCTGCCGATCCCGGCCAGCATGTTGCGGATGAAGTCCTGATGACCCGGAACGTCCACGAACCCGATATCCCCGCCGTTCGGGAGTCTTGCCCAGGCGAAGCCGAGATCGATGGTCATGCCACGCTCGCGCTCTTCACGAAGGCGATCGGGGTCCATCCCCGTCAGGGCCGTCAGCAGCGTGGACTTCCCGTGATCGACATGACCAGCGGTCCCCACCACGCGGATCGCTGAGGCGTCGGTCGTCACGGACCCGGGCCGGACTGCGGTGGGGCGCACATGCCGAACAGTGCCGGCACGACGACGAAGGCCAGGACGAGCATCAGCGCGATCCACAGACCGAACACGATGCCGGTCGCGACCGGGGGAAGCGGCGAGCGCTCCTTGTCGGCTAGCGGCGGACGGCGATGCATTCGATCTCGACGCGGGCGCCGCGCGGCAAGGCGCTCGTGCCCACCGTCGATCGTGCGGGCCGATGCTGACCGAACCGCTGCGCGTACACCTCGTTCATCGCGGCGAACTCCGCGAAGTCGGCGAGGAAGACGGTGCACTTCACGACTCTGTCGAGGCCGCTGCCGGCCGCCTCGAGCACCGCGGCCAGGTTGTCCAGCACGCGCGCGGTCTGGAGCTTGATCTCGCCGCCGACGATCTCGCCCGTCGCGGGATCGAGCCCGATCTGGCCCGCGGTGAAGATGAGGTCGCCGGTCGCGATCGCCTGGCTATACGGTCCGATGGCCTTCGGCGCCTTCTCGGTGGTCACGGTGCGCAGTTCCATTCGCTATTTCTCCTTCGCGAGCGCGGCGGTGACCGCTCGCGCGAGCAACTCATCATCCTCCGGAGCGACGCTGCGCAGGTCGAGCGCCACGCGGTCGTCCACGATGCGAGAGACCACGGGCGGGCCGGCGCGGCGCAACCGGGCCGCGACCTCGTTCGCGCGTCCGTGTCGCGCTCCGATGGCAACCGCCCGAGAGGGCTGCGTCTCCTCGGGGAGCGATCCGCCACCGACTGTCGACAGCGTCTCGATGACGTCGCACTCGACGTCGCCGCTCGTGAGCCGTGTCGCCAGAGCGCGAGCGCGTTTCGCGAGAGCGGCCGGCGTCGCACCGATCATCCGCCACACGGGGAGCTCGCTCTCGGCGCGGCCGTCGCGATAGAGCTCGAGCGTCGCCACAAGCGCCGCGATCGTGAGCTTGTCGGGGCGCATCGCGCGCATGAGCGGATGCGCGCGCAGGGCGGCGATCGCGGCGCTCTGCCCGACGGCGAGCCCGGCCTGCGGGCCGCCGAGGAGCTTGTCCCCGCTGAACGTGACGACGTCGGCGCCCGCGGCCACGGCCTCCGCCACGGTCTCCTCCCGCGCGAGCCCGTAGCGCGACGTGTCGAGGAAAGTGCCGCTGCCAAGATCGTGGATGAACGCGATCCCGCGCTCGTGCGCGAGCGATCCCAGCGAGCGGCCCTCCGGCTGGGCGACGAAGCCGGTGAGCTTGAAGTTGCTCGCGTGTACGCGCAGGATCGCGCCGGTCCGTTCGGTGATCGCGGCGGCGTAGTCGCGGACGTAGGTGCGATTCGTCGTGCCGACTTCCACCAGCTTGGCGCCCGAGCGCCGCAAGACGTCCGGGATGCGGAATCCCCCGCCGATCTCGACCAGCTCGCCGCGCGCGACGATGACCTCCTTGCGCGACGCGAGGGCCGCGAGCGCGAGGAGCACGGCCGCCGCGTTGTTGTTCGCGACCACGCCATCCTCGGCGCCCGCCAGCTCCGCGAGAAGACGCGAGGCGTGCCCGTGCCGCTCCCCCCTCCGGCCGGCATCCAGGTCGTACTCGACGCTCACCGCTCCGGCCGCATCGGCGATCGCCGCGAGCGCCGCTGGCGCGAGCGGTGCGCGCCCGAGGTTCGTCTGCAGCACCACGCCGGTGGCGTTCAACACGCGCCGCAGCGAACGCCGATCGCGTTCCGTCAGGCGCCGGCGCGCCGCGTCCGCAGCAGCTGACTCATCCAGCGTCGCGCCCGCGGCGCGTGCTTCCGACAGCACGTCGCGCACCGCGCGAACGAAGCGCTCGCGTGGGAGGTCCACGCCACCTGTGGCTCGCACGACCGCGTCCACGGAGGGGAGGCGGCGGCGCGCGTCGGTCGTCATCGACCCAGCACGGTGAGCTCGCCGGCGCGCATCCGCACGGTCAGGGAGCGGGCACGAAGTGGCTCGCCGTCGGCCTGCGCGGGCAATTCGCGCTCGAGCTCGACATCCAGCGAGCGCGCGCGGAACGCGAGGACGTCGCGTCCGTTCACGTGCGTTCCCCGATAGAGCTTTGCGAGCGCGACCAGCGAAGCCCACCGCCCGAGATCACCGGCGACGACGACATCAAAGAGGCCGTCGTCGACCTTCGCGTTCGGTGCGACGTGCATCCCGCTGCCGAAATGCGTCCCATTCGCCGCGACGACGAGCAGGTGCTTGCCCTCGAGCGTCTGACCGTCGATCTGGAGGCGCATCGGCTGGGGCCGATAGGACGCGATGGACACGAGTGCCCCGACGAAGTACCCAAGCGCCGGGCCGACGATCCGCGCGCTCGCCTCGACGCGCTCGGCGACGTGGCCGTCGATGCCCACGCCCGCGGCGTTCACGAAGATCCGGCCGTTCACCTCGCCGACATCGATCACGCGACGCCGCGCGCCGGCGAGGAACCTCGCGATGTCGCGCCGTTTGCGCGGATAACCGAGCGCGCGCGCGAAGTCGTTCCCCGACCCGATCGGATAGAGCGCGAGAGCGGTGCCGGTGCCGACCAGGCCGTTTGCGATCTCGTTCGCCGTCCCGTCACCGCCAACGGCGATGACCGTTCGGCATCCGTCGGCCGAAGCCTCACGCGCGATGCGCGCCGCCTCGCCGGGCGCGGGCGTCCGGATGATCTCGAGCTTGAAGCCGGACGACTCGAGCTCCCGCGCGAGATCGGCCCCGACGCGCGCGCCCGCGCCATCGCCCGCGGCCGGATTCACGATCGCCAGCGTGTGCTCGGAGTCGAAGCCGGTCACGAGGACGGTGCGAGCGCTTTCTTGATCGCGTCCTGCTCTTCGTCGGACAGCTGGTACTTCGAGCGTCCGCTTTGCACCGCTTTGGCAAAAACGCGCGTGTCGGTCCGGCTGTGCAGGCTCGAGAGGACGACGCCGTTACCCAGTGAGTCGAGCAGCGCGATCGCGAAAGACTGGTCGCCGCCCGTGTCGGCGAACGGGTTGTAGCGGATCACCGCGACCTTCTGGATCGTTCGCTGGCTGAGGCTCTCCAGCTCGTGGTGCAGCTTGTTGAGCGCGTCGATGCGCTCGGTCAGGCTATCGATGCGTTTCAGCTGCTGGTCGAGGATCTCGTCGATGCCACTGCTCTCCCCCTGTGGGAGCACGCGCCGTAGCCGCCGGCGGAGCAGCGCTTCGGAGCGCTGCAGCCAGGCGACCCACGCGCCGAGCGCCACGACGGCCACGACCAGCGCGACGACGACGAGAGAAAGTGTCTGTTCGTCGAGGATCATCGTCGCGGACGATACCCGTTCCGATATGCTGAACGCTCCATGGCGAGACGGAGCCGCACACGCTCACGCTCACGACGCGAGACGACCGCATCGCGGCGCGCGACGTCGCCGCGCGCGACCGAGCGCGATGACGCTCCACGCCCCTCTGGCTACCGGCCGCGGGGCTCCGGTTCGGTCACACGCGCCGGCTACTCGCGTGCCGCCGGCGCGCCCTCGGCGGCGCTCGAGCGCGCGTCGCTCGTCGAGCGCGCATACGTCGCGAGAGACTTCCGCCGCCTCGGGCTCACCATCGCGATAGCGATCCTGCTACTCGTCGCACTGGGTCTTCTTCAGGGAGCCCTTCTCGGTCGCTAGCGTCGTACACTTTCGTCACCGGGCGATTGGCTCAGCTGGTTAGAGCGCTGCGTTCACATCGCAGAGGTCGCTGGTTCGAATCCAGCATCGCCCACAGGCGCTACTTCTAGTCGAGGAATCTGAGCGTGGTCCTCGGCCCGGTCCTCTTGCACATCGATCTTCTCGAGCTGAACTCGTTCACCGACCACCTGAACGGCCTTCGTGCCGGCGGCCTTCGCCTCCGCGATCGCTGACTCAACGCCGTCGCTCACGAACGTGAAGGTCAGGTGCTCGTCGTGCTTCGGCCGACGCGCGGCGCACGGTGGGTCAGTACAAAGATGCGATCACTCTTGCCATTGATTCTTCTCGGCGGCGTGGGTTCGATCCGCGAAGACCACTGCCGCGGCGATGAGAACCGCGGAGGCGGCGTAGAAGGCGCCGATGCCGACAACGCTCCCCATGAAGAGCAGCGCGGCGGTCAATGCGAGCGTGAGCGGAAAGATCAACAGAACCGGTGTCGCGCGCCTGTCTCCGGTACGAAGCCACACCCACGTGACTGCCATCGCCAAGACCGAGGCGCCGAAGTGGTTCGCGCCGAGCAAGCGCACTTCGCGCTCGAGATACGCCGCGACTTCAGGAGAGCTGGAGGAGAAGGAGGACCAACTCATACGTGTCATGTCTTGGAAGGTGGCCGGGTCTACAGGCGCGGAGATCACCCAAAGGCCGAGGATGGCCATCACCGTGCTGAGTGCGAACACCGTTATCCACGCCACACGGAACGCGAGGCTGGTACGTCGGCTCGATCGCTCCTCCATCGTTGACGGCGGAGTCTACATACGCGACCTGGGCGACCTCACATGCTGATGACGACCTTGCCCCTCGCACGGCCTTCGTCGACATGGCGTAGCGCCTCGACGACACGGCTCAGCGGGTACTGCCGATCGATCACCGGCGCCAGCTTGCCGGCCGCGATCAGCTCCTTCAAGGTCGCCACATCGGCCGGGTGAAATGGCTTCCACCAGATCATCAGGCCCATCGATCGGTCGCTACGCATCGAGATCAACGGTCCCAGTACCAGACCCTGGAAGATCCTCCCCGTCTCACCGCCGAGCGTGACGTAGACGCCACCCGGCCGCACGGCGCGCTGGATGTGAAAGATCGAGTGGTGAGAGTCGGTGTCGAGGATCCAGTCGTAACGCTGGCCGATGCTCGTGTAGTCGTCCTTCGTGTAGTCGATCACATGGTCCGCGCCGAGGGAGCGAACCAGATCCATCTTCTCGGTGCGGCACACCCCGGTCACTTCCGCGCCGAGCGATTTCGCGATCTGAACGGCGAACGGACCGACGTTGCCGGACGCGCCGACGATCAAGACCTTGTCACCCGGCTTGATGGTTCGGCCACCGCGAAGTCGAAGCCCTTGCAGCGCGAGGATCGCCGAATGCGGGAGCGTCGCGGCCTGCTCGAATGTCATGCCGGCCGGCATGGCCTCGAACGCCCCGGCGGCCGCACACACGTATTCGGCGAAGGCGCCCTGCCCGTAGGCGAACAGGTCGCCGAAGACCTCCTGACCGGCCCGGAACCGCGTCACGCCAGCGCCGACGGACTCGACAACGCCGGCGACGTCGATCCCCACGCGCTGGTTCCTCGGCGCACGCAGTCCCATGAAGAGACGCATGAAGGACGGCCGCGGCTTGAGGCCGTCGAGGTCAGCCCGGTTGACGGACGCGGCTCGGACACGGACCAGCACCTGTCCATCCGACGGGACCGGGCGGTCGACCTCGGTCAGCGCCACAACATCAGGTGAGCCATATCGGTCTCTAACAGCCGCCTTCATGGTTCACCGCAATCATCCCTCTCCTACCATTGATGCATGGACGAGAACACGACCATTAGGCCCCCACGATCGCCAGAGCGCACTCGCCCCGCGCGGCGGAGAAGGCACGAGCGACACGAGCAACCGCATCTCGCTCGCCATGTCGCCCCTCACCGAACAGAACGGACCGACAGCGACGTCACCGAACGCTCGGAGCCGCAGATGGGCGGAGGCGGAGCGTCAGGACGAGGGCCACGGGACGATGATGACGGTGGACGTCGACCTGACCGGGATGGCAACGACGTACTTCGCCTCCTGATCGCGCTCGGCATCGTCGTCGTCGGCGCGGGAGTGATGAGCTTCCGTCGTGTCGCTAAGGCTGGGCGGGGATAAGCAGAAGAGGCCGCCCTTACCTAAGCGCAATCATCGGCGCGTGAGCTCTCGAAAGGAGGCTCGCCACGAATAGGGCTCTCACCAGCTCCCGCCGCCGCCGCCGCCGCCACCTCCGCCCGATCCCCCACCCCCACCGCCGCTGAAGCCGCTGCCACCACTGCCGCCGGGCGTGGCGGCGATGGTGGAGGAGACCTGGCTCGAGAACGAGCTGAGATTG
>JANMSU010000226.1:0-2352 GCA_031389835.1 Chloroflexota bacterium | reverse complement strand
CTGCACTCCGGCGACCGCAGCCCCGACCCCGACGAGGGCCGCGCCCCAGACCGCGCCGAGGACGCCGACTCGCCACCATCCGGACAGCACGTTGAGCGCGAGCGGGGTGTAGGTCGCGGCGATCAGCACGAAGATGTTCGCGTGGTCGATCCGCCGCAGGATGGCCCGGCGCGCCGGTGCCCAGGTGTGCACGTGATAGAGGGCGCTGACGGCGAAGAGCAGGGTCAGGCCGGCGCCGTAGACGAGCATCGACAGCTGCCGCGGCGGATCACCGCTCGACTGCACTACGAGGTACGTTCCACCCAGCGCCGCGACGACCGCGGCCCCGGCGTGGAGGTAGCCACGCAGCAGTGGGCGCTGGTTCGAAACGGTCACGCCAGACGTTCCTCCTGTCCGCCGCCCGCGGTCGACGCTATTCGAAGCGGACGACCATCGGGACGGCTGCGCCGCGCGGGGAGCGCCCGAGCGCCGGACCACGCAGTGTCTGAACGATGTTCACCGCGAAGGCGACCAGCGCGAGATACGCGAGCACGCCCGAGGTGGCGACCAGCCCATTCGCGACAGCGCCGTCCGCGCCGATCGCCTGCGGAACGACGCGCAGCGCCACACCCGCGTTGGCCAGCGCGATGACGGCGAGCCCAACGCGCCGGCTCCACAGGCGTCGATCGATGAACATCGGCAGAGCGCGCGCCGCGACGCCGTAGATCATCAGCGTGACAAATCCGAGCGCGAAGGCATGCCGCGCCGCTGAGATGTCGAGGTAGGAGGAGCTCGTTCCGGTCGCCGCGGTCCGTACGTCGTACGCGACGAGCAGCGCCGCACCGACGATCGCCCACACGAACGCCGAGCGCACGGTGAGGCGCGTGGCGCGTGCGGGCTCAGGCAGGCGCTGCCGTGCGATCGATAGGCTGAAGATACCGACGGCCCACACGAGCGTGACGAGTCCCGCGAGGAGCGCGAATGCCGCGAACGGCGCGCCGACGACGAGCCCGGCCACGCCCACGAGCCAGAGGGCGGCGCCACCCATCAGCCGGTCCGGACGGGCCGGGGGCGCCGCGATGAAGCCGGGCGCGAGGCGCGCCCATACGCCGAAGATCGCGGTCCCGAGGGAGCCGAGGAGCATCGCCCAGATCGCGCGGTCGCCGGCGAGCTGATCGACGAGCAGCGGGGCACCGCGGAGCGGCATCTCCGTCGCGATGAGGACCGCGGCGAGCGGCGCGGCGAGCACCCCCGCCGCCATGACGAGCTCGTCCGGACGATGCGGGTTGCTCCCGCCGCGGAGTGCGCGCAGCGCACCCACGGCGAAGGCGCTCGTACCGGTCAGGAGCAGGATCCCCGAGAGCGAGAGGAGGAGGTCGCGGCCCGGAAGGGCGAGGAACGGCTGCGCGATGGCGCGGATGACGACCGCGCCGACCGTCCCGAAGAACGCGAGCGCGACGAGGGCGCGGGGCGGCCTGGCGGCACCGCGGAAGCGCGGCAGCAGGTGAAGGCCGACGCCCATCAGGAACATCGCCGCGAATCCGAAGAGCTGGATGGTGCCGTGCACCTGCACCAGGGCGAGCCACGCCACACCGAACGTCGGGAGACCCGCGGTGCGCGCGAGGAGCAGCCACAGCCCGAGCCCGAAACCGGCGGTGAGGGCGAGGGTGAGCGCGGTCACGACGAACACGACAACGGGTGGCACGCGAGCAGCATGGGGAGCCGATCTCATCGTGCTCGGGTCTCGGTGGGCCGCGGGTCCACCGCAGCCGTTCTGGGGCCGCACCGCAGAGACGTCGCGACATCTGCGCGCTGCCCGGTGCTCATGGTTTCCGATCCCAGGGCGCCACCCACGATCGTGATCCTGTCAGGGCACCGGTCCGCTGGTTAGGTCTGTTGGTACCGCGTTGTCGGGACCTTCGGCCCTTCAACGGATGGGCGTGGCGATGGCACTCTGACGTCGTGAACATCTCGTTGGACAAGCGTCCCGTCTCGCCGCTCGACCAGATGGTGTTCTGCCCGCTGCGGTATCAGGAGGTCCACATCGAGCGCTGCCTGGACTGCAGCCGCCTCGTGCGGGCCGACGACACCGACCCACCGCGCTACGTCGTGTGCGACGCGCGGGTGCTTGAACGACGGATGGTGTGCGGACGGATCTGACGCGGCTATTCAGTCGGCACGCTTCTGTGACCCTGACGCGGCGCTGAGCCCTAGCGCCTTTAGATCGGATGAGGAGCGCGTAGTTCTCTGCGATGCGCGCCTTGAGGAGCTCCGTCACGAGCGCGGCGCGACGCGGCTTGTCGGCCGGAAACCGGATCGAGCCGTTTTCGACCACGTGTGTTGAGTCGGCTGCGTGCGCGCGCATCCCTTTCG
>JANMSU010000142.1:0-4928 GCA_031389835.1 Chloroflexota bacterium | reverse complement strand
GGCGAGACCCTTACGGCCACCGTGCGTGGAGATGAAGTACTCGAGGACCGTGAGGCCCTCGCGGAAGTTCGAGCGGATCGGCAGGTCGATGATCCGGCCCTGCGGGTCGGCGATGAGACCGCGCATGCCGCCGATCTGACCCATCTGCTGCGTGTTACCGAGGGCGCCGGAGGTGGCCATCATGTAGACGGACCCGCGGCGATCGAGCGCGTCCATCATCGAGTGGATGACGGTGCTCGTCGCGTCGGTCCAGATCTTCACCGTCTTCTCGTAGCGCTCCTGCTCGCTGATGAGACCGCGCTGGAACTGTCGATCGATCTCGAGGACCTGGACCTCGGCGGCGTCGACCGTCGCCTTCTTGTCCTCTGGGATCGTGACGTCGTCGATCGAGATCGACACGCCGGCGTTCGTCGCGGCGGCGAAGCCGAGCGACTTGATGCGGTCGACGACCTCGGCGGTCATCTCGTTGCCATGACGCTCGAACACCGTCGTGACGATGTCGCGGATGGCGCTGCGGTCGAGCGTCTTGTTCACGAAACGCATGTCCTCGGGGAGGATCGCGTTGAACAGGACCCGGCCGACCGTCGTCTCGATGATCTTGCCGTGGAACGGGAACCGGATGGGCGTCTGGTACTTGACGATGTCGAGGTCGAACGCCGACTGCACCTCGTTGAAGTCGCCAAAGATCTGCGCCGTGCCGTCCTCGACCTTGACCCTGGGCTCGAGCGTGAGCCAGTACGTACCGAGGACCATGTCCTGACGCGGCGTGACAACGGGCTGGCCGTCGGCGGGCTTCAGGATGTTGCGGGTCGAGAGCATGAGGTTCTTCGCCTCGGCCTGCGCGGCCGCGGAGAGCGGCACGTGCACGGCCATCTGGTCACCGTCGAAGTCGGCGCCGAACGCCTCACACACCAGCGGGTGGATCTGGATCGCATTGCCTTCGATGAGCTTCGGCATGAACGCCTGGATGCCCAGACGGTGCAGCGTGGGCGCGCGGTTCAGGAGGACCGGGTGGTCCTTGATGACCTCTTCGAGAACATCCCACACCTCGGGGGACACGCGCTCGACGTAGCGCTTCGCGCTCTTGATGTTGTGCGCGAGGCCGCGCTCGACGAGCTGACGCATGACGAACGGCTTGAAGAGCTCGAGCGCCATCTTCTTCGGCAGACCGCACTCGTGCAGCTTCAGGTCGTTGCCGACGACGATGACCGAGCGGCCGGAGTAATCGACACGCTTGCCCAGCAGGTTCTGGCGGAACCGGCCCTGCTTGCCGCGGAGCATGTCGGAGAGGCTCTTGAGCTTGTGATTGCCGGTGCCGCTGATGGCGCGGCCGCGGCGGCCGTTGTCCATGAGGGCGTCGACCGCCTCCTGAAGCATGCGCTTCTCGTTCCGGATGATGATCTCCGGCGCGCCCAGCTCGAGGAGACGCTTCAAGCGGTTGTTGCGGTTGATGACGCGGCGGTACAGGTCGTTGAGGTCACTCGTGGCGAACCGGCCACCGTCGAGCTGCACCATCGGGCGCAGGTCCGGCGGGATGACCGGCAGGATGCTGAGGATCATCCACTCCGGCGAGGCGCCCGAGCGGAGCAGCGCCTTGATGAGGCGCAGGCGCTTGATCGACTTCTTGCGGCGCTGCCCGGTCGTCGTCCGCATCTCACCCTGGAGGCGAAGCGCGTCCTTCTCGAGATCCATCTGTCGCATCAGCTCGAGGATCGCCTCGGCGCCCATCTGGGCACGGAAGAATCGGAACTTGTCCGCGGCCTGACGGTAGTCGGCCTCGGTCATGATCTCCTGGAGCTTGATCGACTCGGCGTCCTCGCGACGGTTCTTGGCCTCGTCGCGGACGACCTGGACGTCGGGGGCGATCTCCTGGCGAACCACGCCGAGGTCCTGGTCGGCGCGCATGCGGATGTCGGTGATCTTCTTCTCTGAGTCGCTGCGGACCTGCTCCTCTTCCTTACGGCCGGTCTTCACGAGGGCGTCGAGCTGCTTCTGCAGCGCGCGCTGCAGCTGCGTCAGCATGGACTTGGTCACGTTGTCGCCCTTGCTCGCGACGGTCAGATCGGCCTGCTTGAAGATGATGTCCTTTGAAGCGGGCTTGCCGACGGCCTCCTCGAGCTGCTCCTTGACCTTGGACGCGGCCGTCGTGAGGGCATCGCTGTCCTGCGCGAGCTGCTCCTCCATCTGACGGACCTTCTGCTCGGTCGTCGTCCGGATACGCATGGTCTCGGCGTTCGCACGGGCCTCGATCGCGCCGGTGCGGTCGGAGATCGTCTGCTCGAGACGGCGGATCTTTCCCTCCGACTCCTCGGCGATCGTCTGCATGACGCGCTCGCGCTGGTGCTCGTCGATGTGCGTCACGACGTAGAGCGCGAAGTAGAGGATGCGCTCCAGGTTGCGCGGCGACATGTCGAGGAGGATGCCGAGGCGGCTCGGCGTTCCCTTGAAGAACCAGATGTGTGACACGGGCGACGCGAGCTGGATGTGCCCCATGCGCTCGCGGCGCACCTTGGCGCGCGTCACTTCGACGCCGCACTTGTCGCAGATGATTCCCTTGTAGCGGATCCGCTTGTACTTCCCGCAGTAGCACTCCCAGTCCCGGGTCGGGCCGAAGATGCGCTCGTCGAAGAGCCCGTCCTTTTCGGGACGCAGCGTGCGGTAGTTGATCGTCTCCGGCTTCGTGACCTCGCCGCTCGACCACGAGCGGATCTGGTCCGGTGAGGCGAGCGAGATGCGGATCGCGTTGAACTCGTTTACTTCAAGCATCTTCTTTAATCACCACTCTCGAGTCCGCTGATATTGATCCCGAGGTCCGGCGACGAGTACGCGGCTGCGTCCTCGATGAACCGGATCTCCTCTTCGTTGTCGTTGAGCACCTCGACCGACAGGCCGAGCGACTGCAGCTCCTTGATGAGCACCTTGAAGCTCTCCGGAACTCCAGGCGGCTGGATGTCCTCGCCCTTCACGATGGCCTCGTAGGTCTGGACGCGGCCCATGACGTCGTCCGACTTCACCGTGAGCAGCTCCTGAAGGATGTAGGCGGCGCCGTACGCCTCGAGTGCCCACACTTCCATCTCGCCGAAACGCTGGCCACCGAACTGCGCTTTGCCACCCAGCGGCTGCTGAGTGATGAGCGAGTACGGGCCCGTCGACCGGGCGTGGATCTTGTCCTCGACGAGGTGGTGCAGCTTCATCATGTAGATGTAGCCGACGGTGATCTCCTGCTCGAAGGTCTTACCGGTGCGGCCGTCTCGCAGATGCACCTTGCCGCTCTCCGGAAGGCCGGCCTCTTTGAGCGCCTTCTTGATCGCGGGCTCGCGCGCGCCGTCGAACACGGGCGTCGCAACGTGCAGGCCGAGCGCCTCCGCGGCCCAGCCGAGGTGCGTCTCGAGGATCTGCCCGATGTTCATACGTGAGGGAACGCCGAGCGGGTTGAGCACGATGTCGACCGGCTTGCCATCCGGGAGGAACGGCATGTCCTCGATCGGAAGGATCTTGGCGATGACGCCCTTGTTGCCGTGGCGTCCGGCCATCTTGTCGCCGACGCTGATCTTGCGCTTCTGCGCGACGGCGATACGGATCATCTTGTTGACGCCGGGCAGAAGCTCGTCGTTGTTCTCGCGGCTGAAGACCGCGACATCGACGACTTTGCCGTGCTCGCCCGACGGCAGACGCAGCGAGGAGTCCTTCACCTCGCGGGCCTTCTCACCGAAGATCGCGCGCAGCAGGCGCTCCTCGGCGGTGAGCTCGGTCTCGCCCTTCGGCGTGATCTTGCCCACCAGGATGTCCTGCGGCCCGACCTCCGCGCCGATGTAGACGATCCCGTTCTCGTCGAGGTCGGCGAGCGCTTCCTCACCGACGTTGGGGATGTCGCGCGTGATCTCCTCGGGACCGAGCTTGGTGTCACGCGCCTCGCACTCGTACTTCTCGATGTGGATCGATGTGAAGCGGTCGTCCTGGACGAGACGCTCGGACAGGATGATCGCGTCCTCGTAGTTGCCGCCCTCCCAGGGCATGAACGCGACGAGGATGTTCTGGCCGAGCGCGAGCTCGCCGTTGTCGGTCGAGTAGGAGTCCGCGAGGACCTGACCCTCTTCGACCTGGTCACCGACCTTCACCAGCGGACGCTGGTTGAAGCAGGTGCCCTGGTTGGTGCGGATGAACTTCTGGAGCTTGTAGCGGAACGCGTCGCTCGCGTTCTCCTCGACCCAGATCTCCGCGGCCGAGACGGAGCGGACGGTACCGCTCGCTCGCGCGAGGACGACCTGACCCGAGTCCTTGGCGGCGCGGTACTCGATGCCGGTGCCGATGATCGGCGCCTGAGGACGCACGACCGGGACGGCCTGCCGCTGCATGTTCGAGCCCATGAGCGCGCGGTTCGCGTCGTCGTGCTCGAGGAACGGGATGAGCGCGGCCGACACGGAGACGATCTGCTTCGGCGAGACGTCCATGAAGTCCGCGTTCGCCGGCGGGGCCTCGTGATACGCGTCCCCGCGGTGGACCTGCACGCGCTCGTCGAGGAAGAAGCCGTCGTCATCCAGACGCGCGTTGGCCTGGACCACTGTGGCGAGCTCCTGCTCGTCGGCAGTAAGGAAAACGATCTCGTCAGAGACGCGCGGACGATTCTTGCCGCCGTCTTTCACCACGCGGCGGAACGGTGACTCGATGAACCCGTACGGGTTCACGCGCGCATAGGTCGCGAGCGAGCCGATGAGGCCGATGTTCGGGCCTTCCGGCGTCTCGATCGGGCAGATGCGGCCGTAGTGGCTGTAGTGGACGTCGCGGACGTCGAAGCCAGCGCGCTCGCGCGAGAGGCCGCCCGGGCCGAGGGCCGAGAGGCGGCGCTTGTGGGTGAGCTCGTCGAGGGGGTTCGTCTGCTGCATGAACTGCGACAGCTGGCTGCCGCCGAAGAACTCCTTGATCGCGGC
>JANMSU010000123.1:0-3611 GCA_031389835.1 Chloroflexota bacterium | reverse complement strand
GGCGGCGCGAGCGGTCCGCATGACGGAAAGGTCGGCATCTTCCTGACCGAACACCTCGCGCTCCTCCCCGAGCCGCGCGACGAGCGTCCGACCGGAACGACGCATCAGAAGATCCGCGAGCTGCTCGCCGCGCGCGGCGCGCTGTTCTTCCCCCAGCTCCTCGCCGGGCTCGGTGGTGGCTTCACACCCGAGGTGCTCGAGGCGCTGTGGGATCTCGTGTGGTCTGGCGAGGTGACGAACGACACGCTCCAGCCGCTGCGCGGACTGCGCCGCTCGCCCGCGTCTCGCGCCCGCCGTCGCGCAAACGCGGCGCGCCGCTCCGTTTATCCGACGCGCGCATCGATGCTCGTCTCGGCTGAGCGCGCGGCCATCTACTCGAAGGAGAGCGGGGGCCGGTGGTCGCTCGTCGAGTCGCTGCGCGTGCCGAACCTCACTTCGACGGAGCGCGTGACCGCGCGCGTTCACCAGCTTCTCGAGCGTCACGGCATCGTGACGCGCGAGGCGGTCCAGGCGGAAGGGATGTCCGGCGGATTCGCCGCCGTCTATGGCGTGCTGAAAGCGATGGAGGACGCGGGTCGCGTCCGCCGCGGCTACTTCGTGGCCGGGCGCGGCGCGACGCAGTTCGCCCTGCCTGGCGCGGTCGACCGCCTGCGCGTCGTGCGCGAGGTGGGCGACGAGACGCAAGTGGTGACGCTCGCGGCTACGGATCCAGCGAACCTGTACGGCGCCGCGCTCCCATGGCCCGAGCGCGCGGAGGGACGGCGACCGATGCGGTCGGTCGGAGCTGTCGTCGTCCTAATCGATGGTGCCCCTGCCGCGTGGCTCGCGCGCGACGAGCGCGCCCTGCTCACGTTCACCGACGGCGACGAGCACGAGGTGGCGCGTAGGCGCGGGCTCATCGCCACGGCGCTCGCGGGCGAGGCGAATCCGGACCGGCGCGCGCCGTTCTTCCTCGACGAGGTCGATGGCCTGCCGGTCGATGAGTCTCCGATCGCCGAAGCGCTGCGCGCCGCCGGTTTCGCGCGGACGCCGCGTGGCTACATGAAGCGGAATGCCTGAAGGCGACACGATCCACCGCGTCGCGGAGGTGCTGCGACGCGCTCTCGCGGGACGCATCGTTACCGGGTTCGAGATCGTTGCGCCGCGCATGAGCTCTGACGCCGCGCGCTTCGAGGTGGTCGGCAGCGTCGTGCGTTCGGTGGAATCGAACGGCAAGCATCTCCTCATCACGTTCGCGCGTGGCGATGACGACGTGGTGCTGCACACGCACATGAAGATGACGGGCATGTGGCATGTGTACCGGTCCGGCGAGCGATGGTGGTCGCCGGCGTCCGACGCGCGCGTCGTCATCCGCACCGACGAATTCGTTGCACCGTGCTTCACGCCACCGGTCGTCGAGCTCATGACCACGAAGGAGATCGCGTTCCACGCGGTGCTGCCCGAGCTCGGGCCGGATATCATCCGCGACGAGTTCGACGAGGACGAGGCAGTCCGCCGGCTGCGCGCGAGCCCGCCCGAGCGCGACATCGCGACCGCGCTCCTCGACCAGCGGACGATCTCGGGCATCGGGAATGTCTTCAAATGCGAGGCGCTATTCCTCGAGCGCGTCTCGCCGTGGGCGAAGGTCGCGGATCTCGACGACGCGACGCTGCGCCGCCTAGTCGCGCGGGCCCGGAAGCTGATGCGCCTCAACCGCGGCGGTGGCACGCGGCGCACGCGCTTCGCGCTCAACGCCGCGGAGGGCATGTGGGTCGATGAGCGGACCGGGCTGCCGTGCCATGTGTGCGGCACGCCGGTCGCGTGGGGTTATCACCCGAACGAGTTCCGCAAGAGCTGGTACTGCCCGCGGTGTCAGAGCGTCGCGAACGCGCCGACGACGTCGGCGGAGATCGCCCGCCTGCGATGACACGGGCCGCTGCTCAGGCGGTGACGGGATCGCCTCCGACGATTTCCGGAACCTGAGACACCCGTAAGAATGGTGATCATCCGCTTTGGGATGCGCAGGTAGACGCTTTTGAGATTGTTCTCGCGCGCGCCGCGGATTTCGATGAACTCGGTCAAGAGTCGAGGTTAGAGGATGCCCCTCGCCACAAAGGCATCGCGGACCTGGTTCGCGGTCTGAGTGCCGTAGATACGCTGCGCGGCGGCGACCGTGCTCGTCGCGAGCGCTGTCATCGTCGTGCCCGGGAAGTCGAACTGCCCATCGAGGATGACCGTGTCCGCCTTGACGTGCCCGATGGAGCTCCGGATTTCCCAGAGCGCACGTGACCAGATCCGTCCGTCGCGGTGGACCTGACCGACCAGGTCAACGGGGTAGTGCAGATCGCTGTCGATCCGCCGCAGGCAATGCGGAACGCTGACCGTGTACGAGACGGCGTCCCAGTCGGCCACGCATGCGGGGTCCGCTGTCGGCGAGATGACCTGCGTCACGGTGACGGCCCAGTAGTCGCTGAAGCCTTCGCTGATCGCACCGGCTTCCACCGAGGCGAACGAGAAGTTCTGAGAGAAGTGGATCGCGTGGCCGTACTCGTGGAGGATCACCTCGGCGTCTTCCGCGTCGTCAACACCGCCTTTGCCGAACCGCAGCTCGTCCTTGTGCGTGGTGGCGAAGGAGTTGTCCGCACCCCACTGGTTGATCCGCACGCGCTGCGGCTCCTTGTTCACCGCGCGGAAACTTGTGCCGAAGCCGAGGCTCTGGATGTATTTCTGCGCCTCGGTGATCCAGTAGTACGCCATCACCTGCTCGAACTCGTCCTGCTTTCGGTTGTAGATGAAGGAGTTGGTCGGTGAGAACGCGGGGTTCCCCGTCTCGCTGACGATCACCGCCCAGTCACCTCGTAGGTACCCGCTGCCGTCGAGATTGGTGAGGGTCCGCGTCACGTACGCCGGCTGCAGCGCCGCGTAATCCTCGTCCTTCTGATCAGTGAGCGTCTGGTCCTGGAGCTGCGCCACGGGATTCGGGAAGAACACGCGTCCGCTGCCGGTGCTTGTGCCGGGGCCGGGCTTTGTGCCGTACGCATCGCCGCCGGACACGACCAGCAGCGCGATGACCGCCAGAAGCACGAACAGGTGACGCATCAAATCCTCCCCTTCGCGTATGACCGCGGACCCCCCTGAGACTAAGCCTTCTTCAGCTCGCCCACGACGCGCGACACGGCCTCTTTCGCGTCGCCGAACAGCATCCCTGTCTTGGGATCGAGGTAGAGCTCGTTGTCGATACCGGCGAACCCCGGCTTCATCGAGCGCTTGATCACGATGATGTTCTGCGCCTGGTCGACGTTGAGGATCGGCATCCCGTAGATCGGGCTGGTCGTGTCCTTACGCGCCGCGGGATTCGTGACGTCGTTCGCGCCGATCACGAGCGCGACGTCGGCACGTTGGAAGTCCTCGTTGATCTGCTCCATATCGAAAAGCTTCTCGTACGGCACGTTGGCCTCCGCGAGCAGCACGTTCATATGCCCCGGCATCCGGCCGGCGACGGGGTGGATCGCGTACTTCACGTCGATGCCCTTCGCCTCGAGCAGGTCCGCGAGCTCGCGCACGTTGTGCTGAGCCTGCGCGACCGCGAGACCGTAGCCGGGCACGATGATCACGCTCTGCGCGTAGCCGAG
>JANMSU010000102.1:0-5631 GCA_031389835.1 Chloroflexota bacterium | reverse complement strand
GTGTACGCCGAGGCGAAAGACGAGGCGCGCGCGTGGACCCTCGCGCAGGAGTACGCCGACCGGCTTCAGCAGCTGAGGTTGGAGGCTTGACTGTCCGGGTCGCGATCGCCCAGTGCGCGCCGGCGCTCGGCGCTTTCAAGCGGAATGTCGCCATGCACGAGGAATGGATCGGCCGGGCGCAGAGCGCTCGCGCCGGCCTCGTCGTGTTCCCGGAGCTGTCGCTCACCGGCTACTACCTGAAGGATCTCGCGGGTGACATCGCGTGCGCCGCGAACGACGAGCGCCTGAAGCCGATCGCTGACGCATCGCGCCGCATCGACGTGTGCGCAGGTTTCGTCGAGCGCGCGCCCGACGCGCGTCTCCATATCGCGCAGGGCTATTGGTCCGGCGGCCGTCTGGTGCACGTTCACCGGAAGGTCTACCTGCCGACCTACGGCATCTTCGACGACGGCCGCTACTTCGGGCCCGGCGAGCGCTTCGATGTGTTCGAGAGCGCCGCCGGACCCGCGGGCCTCGCGATCTGCGAGGACCTGTGGCACATCTCCGTTCCGTACCTGTACGCGACGACCGGCGCGACCGTCCTGCTCTCACCGGCTTCGAGCCCGGGGCGCGGCGTGGCCGAGGGTGGCGACCTTGGCACGGCGGAGTCCTGCCGGCTCATGGACCGCTTCTACGCGCAGTACCTGACGCTTTACGTACTCTTCGCGAACCGCGTCGGTCATGAGGACGGGATCGCGTTCTGGGGCGGCTCCGAGGTCGTCGCGCCAGACGGCACCGTG
Organism: Chloroflexota bacterium; assembly: GCA_031389835.1. Lineage (GTDB taxonomy): Bacteria > Chloroflexota > Limnocylindria > P2-11E > P2-11E > CF-39. Next base: position 4,852 of record JANMSU010000102.1, on the reverse strand, counting down.
GTCGCGCGTGCACCGGAGTTCGAGGAGCATCTGCTCATCGCGGAGATCGATCCTGACCTTGTCGCGCGCGAGCGCGACCGCAATCCGCTCATCCGTGACGAGCGCCCCGATCTCGTCCAGAGCCATCTCGCTCGACGCACCGGCCTGGTGCGCCGACCGGATGTCGCGGTGGAGCGGTCATGACCGTCGCGCCCCGGATCGGCGCCATCCGGCCTGATCCCGGAGATCCGTCACCGCTTCGCATCGACGAGGCACTCGTCCTCCGGATGCTCGTCGCTTTCCTGCGCGAGGAGGCCAAGAAGTCGGGCCACCGGCGGGTCGTCGTCGCCGTCTCCGGCGGCGTCGACAGCGCCGCGGTCGCGGCGCTCGCGGCCGAGGCCTTCGGTGCCGCGAACGTCACCGCTCTGTTCCTCCCGTACCGGACGTCCGACACCGCCTCGGCCGAGCACGCGCGCCTGGTCGCGTCCACCTTCGGTCTGCGGCTTGAAGAGATCGACATCACCCCGCAGGTCGACGCCTATCTCGGCCGTCTGGGGGACGTCGATCGCGTTCGACGTGGGAACAAGATGGCGCGCGAGCGCAAGTCGATCGAGTACGACCGCGCATGGCCCGATGGACTCGTGCTCGGGACGAGCAACAAGACCGAGCTGCTGCTTGGCTACGGGACGCGCCATGGCGACATGGCCTGCGACCTCAATCCCGTCGGAGATCTCTACAAGACGCAGCTGCGCGAGCTCGCAGTCCTTCTCGGCGTGCCCGACGTCGTGGTGCGGAAGGCGCCGAGCGCCGATCTCTGGGCGGGCCAGACCGACGAGGACGAGCTTGGATTCACCTACGCGCAGGCGGACCTCATCCTGTATCACCTGGTCGACCGCCGCCTGCGTCCATCCGAGCTGATCGCCGCCGGTTTCGATGCGTCGCTCGTCAACAACATCCGGGAGAAGGTGCGCCGCTCGCATTACAAGCGCGTGATGCCACTTATCGCCAAAGTCAGTCTCCGGACCGTGGGCCACGACTTTCTCTATCCGCGCGATTGGGAAGCGGACTGAGCGGCGACGAAGCGAGAGTCTCGGACGGACCCGCGCCATCGGTCGAAGCTCCACCTCTGCGACTCGCGCTCGGCTACGGACTGGCCTTCACGGCCGCCACCTGCTTCGGCGTGGGCGGCATCATCGCGAAGGCGGCTTTCAATGAGGGCGTTGCGCCGTCGCTTCTTGCTGAGTGGCGGATCCTCTTCGGGTTCCTCGTGTACGCCGCGATCTTCGCTGTCATCAAACCCGCCGCGTTCCGCGTCCGTCGCGGGGATCTGCCGCTGTTCGCTCTCTTTGGGATCGTCGGTCTCGCGGGAGTCCAATGGACCTACTACGAATCGATCCAGCGGCTTCCGGTCGGCGTCGCGGTCGTCATCCAGTACACCGCGCCCGTCCTCTTGCTCATCTGGGCGCGTTTTCGCGGACGCAAGGTCGGCAGCAGGCTGTGGGTCGCCGCGGCCCTTGCGCTTATCGGCTGTTTCTTCGCCGCGGGCGCGTACGACGCGGCGCTCTTCCAGCTGAACACGACAGGCATCGCGCTGTCGGTCCTGTCCGCGCTCATCTTCGCGCTGTATTTCTCGCTCGCGGAGCGCATCCTCAAGCGCTACGAGACACCGACGCTGCTGATCTACGGCTTCGGCTTCGCGCTGCTCGCGTGGGCCGTGTTCCGTCCGCTCTGGACCCTTCCGTGGACCACGACCACACCACAGGTCTGGATGCTTCTCCTCGGCGTGCTCGTGGTGGCGACGGTCATCCCCTTCGGCCTCACTCTGGCCGCCGTAAAGCTCATCCCCGCCGCTCGTGTGGGTCTCACGGCCACCATCGAGCCAGTTGTTGCAGCCCTCGTCGCCTGGCTCGTGCTCGCTGAGAACCTCGCACCCGCGCAGATCGCGGGCGGCGCGGTCGTGGTCGTCGCGATCCTTATCGCGCAGAGCCTCCGTCCGACTGCGGACAGCGTCTAGAGCGTTAGACCTCGCGCCAGGTGACCGGTAACGTCGGGACGCGCCACGCCGGATCGGGACGCCAGGACATCCACACTTTCTCGTACGGCGGGACGGAGCGCAGTACGAGATCGATGGCGCGAGTCGCCTCCGTGCGGATCGCGGCCGCATCGTCCGACGTGAAGTCACCACGACCGACAGACCATTCGAGCTCCTCCTCGTCCTTGAGCTTCCAGGCCAAGAGGTCGGGCTCGACCACGACGTCGAGGAGCTGCTCGTGTGTGTCGAAGCCGATCGCCGTTCGGCGCCACGGCGCCTCGAGGTTGATGTACCAACCCAGGAATGCCGTCGTCGCGTCGTCCCAAAACAGCTGCACCGTGTGCGCGGCTCCGGGCTTGTGCAGCACGAGGACGCGGTTGCGTGACCACGTCACGTCCTCGTGCCCGCCGTCCCAGCGAATCATCAATCGACCGCCTGGCCCTCCGCGCACGCCGGTGCGCCGCTTGTACACCGAGCCGACCGGCCGGTAGAGCGCGATGAGGTCCGGTTCGTCGCGCACGACGATCAGCGGCATCGCGGTGCGGACAGTGCCGTCTTTGACCGAGCGCCAGGCGACGGCATCCCCGCTCGACCACGTCATCGGCCGAACGCTAGAGAATCTGGCTGGATGGGCAAGCTCTATCTCGTCGCCACGCCGATCGGCAATCTCGAGGACGTCTCCCAGCGCGCGCTGCGCATCCTCCAGGAAGCGCACATGGTCGCGTGCGAGGACACGCGGCACACGCAGATCCTGCTGCGCAAGCACGACATCCGCGCGAAGCACCTGACCGCGTATACCGAGTTCAACCACAAGCGACAGGTCGCAGTGCTCGTCGGCCAGCTCGATCGAGGATGGGATGTCGCCCTCGTCTCCGACGCGGGTACGCCGGCGCTTTCCGACCCGGGTGAGCAGCTGGTGCGCGCGGCCGTCGCGGCCGGGCATGATGTAGTCGCGATACCAGGTCCGAATGCGGCCATCGCCGCGCTCGTCGCGTCGGGCCTGCCGACACGCGAATTCACCTTCGTCGGGTTCGTCGAGAAGAAGAGCGGGCCGCGGCGCCGCCTGCTCGAGCGTCTCATCGCCGAGGGACGCACGGTCGTTTTGTACGAGAGTCCCTACCGAATAGGCGACTTCCTCGCGGACCTCGCAGCCGTCGCGCCTGCCGCGCCGGTTGTCGTCGCGCGCGAGCTGACCAAGCTGCACGAGGAGCTCGTGCGCGGTACGGCGACCGAACTCGCGGCACGTTTCGCGGAGAAGGCGCCCAAAGGTGAAGTGACGATCGTGTTCGCTCCTGCGGACCCTAGCCCGGTATCCTCCGACGGGCAAAGGGGAGAGTTGATCCGTTGAAGCGTGACTACCGCAAGTGGCCGAGTTCCGCGCTGGGGCGCGACATGGAGATGCTCGTCTTCGGTGAGGGCGGCACGCCCGTGCTCGTCTTCCCGACCTCCATGGGCCGCTTCTACCAGTGGGAGGATTTCGGGATGATCGCCCACATGGCGCCGCGCATCGACGCCGGCTGGCTGCAGCTCTGGTGCGTCGACAGCGTCGATTCGGAATCCTTCTACGACAAGACGAAGGCGCCGCAGGAGCGCGCCGCGCGGCACGTGGCGTACGAGCGCTACCTGGTGGATGAGGTCCTGCCGGCCATCCGCGCTGAGAACTCGGTGGACTATCTCGTCGTGGCCGGTGCGTCGTTCGGCGCCTTCCACGCTCTGTCGTTCGCGACGCGCCGTCCCGGGATCGCGCGCAAAGCGATCGGCCTCTCCGGCGCGTACGACGCGGCGCGTTGGCTGGGTGGTTCGCGCGAAGGGGAGGCGTACTACGTGAACCCGCTGACGTTCCTCCCGAACCTGAAGGACGAGCGTTCCCTCGAGCCGCTGCGTGAGACCGAGATCGTCATCGCGACGGGTCGGGACGATCCCAATGCCGAGGAGTCGCGCCGCCTGGTCGCGGCACTTCAGGACAAGGGCGTTCCGGCGAGCCTGCACGTGTGGGATGGCTGGGCGCATGACTGGCCATATTGGAAAGAGATGGTGGACGTGTTCCTGTGAGCAAGGTCGTCGGATTACTCGTCGGGCGTGAGAACACCTTCCCCGGGCCGTTCATCGAGACGGTCAATCGCAAAGGCGCGCCGCATGGCGTCACCGCGGAGCTGGCCGTGCTCGGCGGCACGCGCGAGCTCGAGGTGCCGCGTTATCGAGTGCTTGTCGATCGCATCAGCCACGAGGTGCCCTACTACCGCGCCCATCTAAAGAGCGCCGCGCTGATGGGCACCGTCGTCGTTAACGACCCGTTCTGGTGGGAGGCCGATGAGAAGTTCTTCGAGTGCACTCTCGCTCGAATGCTCGGCGTCGCCGTTCCGAAGACGGTCGTGCTGCCGAACAAGTCGTACATCTCGGACATCAACGAAGGGTCGCTGCGTAACCTCAAGTACCCGCTCGACTGGGACGACATCCTGTCGTATGTCGGCCTGCCGGCGATCCTCAAGCCGAACACCGGCGGCGGGTGGAAGGATGTCTATCGCGTCGACTCGAAACAGGACCTGCTCTGGGCCTACGACCAGTCGGGTAGCCTCAGTGCCGGCCACCGGCCCAAGACGATGATCCTTCAGGAGTTCATCAAGTGGGAGGACTACGTCCGATGCATCTGCATCGGACGCAAGAACATCCTTCCGATCCGCTACGACCCAACCGCGCCATTCGCCGACCGATATGTCATCAATCGTCCCGTGGAGGGCGAGCTGCTCGACAAGGCCGTCCACGATGCGGGCCTGCTCGTTGATGCGCTCGGATATGACATGGACACCGTGGAGTTCGCGGTGCGCGACGGAACGCTCTACG
>JANMSU010000100.1:0-4305 GCA_031389835.1 Chloroflexota bacterium | reverse complement strand
CGCTAGGGATCGACGTGACCTATGCGGCCTTCGGCAGCGAGGTCTACGACCCGACCGTCGCCGACCAGAACCTCATCAGCGGCATCCTGCCGGTCTCGACCAACGGCCGCGGCTGTCGCGTCGCGATCACCGTGCAGGTGCCCACGTTCCTCATCAAGATCGTCAGCCCGACCCTCAACACGATCACGATGACGACGCGCGGCTACGCGAAGAGCAAGACCGGCTTCCTGCCGAGCGTCGTTCAGCGGTGGGCGAACCCGCCTGGACCGGGCAGCGGCGCCGTCAACCAATTTATCGACCACGTCATGGCCGAAGGTCAGGACTACAACTGCACGAGCACCAATGCAGCAGGGTGCACCACCGCGGACCAGGCAACCAAGGGCCGAGAGTTCGTTCTCTTCGGTCAATCCGCGAAGGCTACGAACGACGCGTCGTTCCGCGGATACATCGCCCTCGACATCCGCGACTTCACGACCACCGACGGCGGCGGCAACCTCGTGCACGACGCGTACAACTCGGTCTCGCCGACGGCCAGCGTGAACACGCTCAAGGCGTACGAGGCAGCGTGGATCAACGAGGGCTACCCGGGTCCGGACATCTGCGTCGTGCAGACCGGCAACTTCGCTCCCTGCGCGCAGCTCGCCGTGCTGAACGGCTCGAGCTCCGGCATCTTCGTCGAAAACTACGAGGACCGCTTCCGCATCGGCGACAAGCTGCTGCTCCAGATGTACGACGGCACCGTCAAGACCGTGCCGGACTTCAACATCACGAGCGGCACGCTCACGCTGCCGGCTAGCGGCACCCGCAACTCGACGATCCAGTTCACGATGTCGCCGCAGTTCGCGACGAGCGGCGCGACCGTCACGACCACGCTTATCCCGGACAACGGCACAATGACGACCGACGGTGGCGCCAGCGGCGTGGCGAATCCATTCCTCAACGGATGCTCGACCTTCGGCACGTTCAGCGCGAATCCGACCCCGAGCGGCATGTCAACCTACACGCAGAACTGGAACGGCATCACGACGACGAACTGCGACCGCGGCATCTTCCAAGCGTGGGTCCGCGGCGAGTCGAGCGCGCCGTACACCAGCCGCGTGCACGAGGCGCTCGTGAACGTCAACGTCGACGGTCAGCAAAGGGACTACAGCCTCACTTCCTCGGACGCATTCGCCGAGGTCGCTAGCCCCGGTACGCAGGCGGACTACGTGATCCGCATCACCACGGGCTCCGGCTCGACGAGATGGACTGGCAATAACCTGCTCACGCTCTCGTGGGCGAAATGCCCGACGACAACGAGCCAGAGCATCTTGCCCCCCGAGATCCTTGTCTGCGGTATCGACGGGAACTTCTCTTCGACTAGCGTCGGTAGCGTGGATCCCGGTGAGAACCACACCTTCAACGTGCAGACCTTCCTCGCGCGCTCAAACGAGATCTACAAGGGCTGGGTCCGCGCCACAGGGCTCGACGACGTGACGAACAAACGCGTGACCCACCTATTGGAAGTGACGCTCGAGGTTGGTGTGACTGCCGGCGGCGCGACACAGTACGCCGACGTCATTGGTTATGCGGTCTTCGAGGTCACCAACATCGACAGCAACGAGGTCCGGGGCCGCGCGATCACAGGCTCCTACGCCGACCCAAACGACCCAGCGCTCGCCGTTGGACGCAAGATCGGCCTCGTTCCTTGGGAGCAGCCGTAGTCTTCTCGCGCAGTGGCTGTCCCCGCACTTGAAACGACGGCGCTCCTCGCCCTCCTAGAGCAGGCGCAGCTCGTCCATCTCCTCACCCGCCTTCCAAAGAAACATGTCCTCGACGATCCCACGCATGTCGCGCGCCTGGAGGACGGCCTCGCCGGAATGCGCGCCGCGGCGAGCGACCTGAGCGCCCGATCTCCCCTGGCGGCGGGCGAAGCGTCTCGGACAGCAGGTGCCGCGCGTGCTGCGACCGCTTCTCTTGGAGCACGACGCGGAGTAGCGGGCGACGCCCGCGTCGCGATCAGCACTTCTCAAAACGCGCGCCACACCGACGCCAAGACGCACGCCGTCATCCGGCGCGGCGTGAGGCGGCCGCGACTTCTCGATGACGGTGGACGAGGGGGAAGAAGGCTAGAAGTCGGCCGCCGTCAGCTGGGTGGAACGCACAGCCGGGGGATGGCAGACGCGCGGCCCTGACAGCACTGTCTTGTCCATGAACCGAGTACACGCCTCTCTCGTGACCGCCGGCTGCCTGGCCGTGGTCGCTGGGATCTGGATCGCCGATACGGTCGCGGGCGAGGACCTGCGGTTCGGCTTCCTCTATATGTTTCCGCTGGCGGCGTCCGCTTGGTGGGGCACACGGCGCACGGCCCTCGTATGCGCCACGGCCGCGTCGATCGCGCTCTTCACCAACGATCTGACGCTGCGCGCCAGCCCGACGCTTCTGGCGACCATCTGGAATGAGTTCACGCGGATCACAACGTTCTTCGCGATCACACTGCTGATCTCGTCGGTGCGGCACTCCGCCGAGCGGTTGCGCACAGAGTCGGAACGAGCATTCCGACTCGCGGTCACCGACCCGCTCACCGGCCTGTACAACCGTTACTACCTCAACGAGCAGCTCGAGCGCATTCACCCCGCTGCGGCGCGACACCACCGTCCGTATGCACTGTTAGCGCTCGACCTCGATGGATTCAAGCGGATCAACGACACCGCCGGTCACGCTACGGGGGACGCAGCATTGGTCGCGTTCGCGGCGCAACTCAAGCTCGCGGTGCGGGGAGATGACATCACGGTGCGAACCGGCGGCGACGAGTTCATGGTCCTTCTTCCCGAGGCCAACGTCGCTGATGCTGTTGCGCTCGCGGAACGCCTACAAACAGAGATTCGTGCGTCGAAGGGCCCCACTCTCGTCCGAGGGCTGAGCGCCGGCGCCGTTGCGTGGGTACCGTACTCAACTCCGGCTGGGCTGATCGCGGAGGCCGACCGTCTCGTGTACGACAGCAAGCGCGCGGGAGGCGGTCGCGTCAGCATCGTCGACCCACCCACGCGATCTAGTGGGTAGCTCGGACGTCCCGTATTACGCGTGCCGGAAGACGATCCGCGGGTCGGACACCGGTCCGTGTAGGCGGTCGGCAATGACGGCAAGCAGGTCATCGAGCGCGATGGGAAGGCATTGACGCGCAGATCACGTCCACCCGTCGAGGGTTGCCGCGCCCGTTCTAGCGGCCCGTTAGCTCAATCACGATCGGGCCGAGGCTCTCGACATCCGGCCCGCGCAGGCAGAAGTACGTGATGCCGACCTCGTCGCGCACGCGCACGATGTGATCGCGGATCTCCCGCAGTGTGCCGATCCCGCGATATGCGTTGTGGCGCGTCACGTCGGGATCGACCTTCGCCTTCTCCGCCAGCTCGGCGATCGTCTTGTCGCGGTCGTCCGTGAGCGTGCAGTCGAGGAACATCGAGAGCTCGATCTCGCCGAACCGGGCGCCTGCCGCATCGCGGACCTGGCCGATCTGCTCGCGCATCGTCTCAAGCCGGAACTTCTCCGGCGCGATCGCCCCCGATCCGGTGATCCCCGACGGGACGATCGCGACGATGTCCGCCTCGCGCCCCGCGAGCGCGAGGATGTCCGGTCCGCCACCCGCGATGAGCAACGGCGGGTACGGCTGCTGCACCGTCGTCGGCCGGCACTCCGCCTTCTCGACCGTGTAGTACTCGCCCGCGAACGTGACCTGCTCCTCGGTGAAGAGACGCTTCATCAAGGTCACGGCCTCGGCGAGACGCGCGACGCGGACCCGGCCGCGGTCGAATGGGATGCCCGTGCTCTCGTAGTCGCGGTCGAGCCAGCCCGCACCGATCCCGAGCTCGAATCGCCCGCTCGTCAGCACATCGACCGCCGCGCACTCGCGCGCGAAGACCGTGGGGTTACGGAAGTCGTTGTCGATGACGAGCGTGCCAACGCGCAGCTTCTGCGTAACGGTCGCGGCCACCGCGAGCGCCGGCATCGCCGCCCACGCGCCGCCGATCATGTGGTCGGGCATCGCGAGCGTGTCGTACCCGAGGGCCTCGAGACGCTTCGCGCGGTCGATCCACTCTTGGCCGCTCGGCGCGCCGCCGGCCTGCGTCGCGAAGCGCATCGGACGATGGGGCATCGTTGCACTATATGGGTGAGCGCGGGAGACGGTTCATGACACGGGAACCGCGGGTGCCGCGCGGTGGTATTAGCGGATACATGCGGAGTGCACGGGTGCCGCTTGCCCTGGCGATGGCGTTGCTCGCCGTGGCGGCGGCCTGCGCGCCCGCGCCCGCGGTGCCAGCTTCGACC
>JANMSU010000095.1:0-20572 GCA_031389835.1 Chloroflexota bacterium | reverse complement strand
GACGGCGATACAGGCACGATGACTTCCGGGGTGAGGTCCGCGTCGGGGGACATGACGCCGCGGTAGTTGCCGTCCGCCCCGAGAACACCGAACGATGTGTGCGACGGGTTGCCCGGGAGCAAGATCCGCTGGGCGCCTCGCCCGCCGTTGTCAGCATCTTGCCCGGTCACTGCCGGAAAGGTTCCCCCGGCGGTGAGTGCGATGACCCCGACAAATCCGAGTACGAAGGCGAGTCCTGAGACGAAGCGCTGCATTTCCGTTCCTCCCGGTTCTTAGCCTCTTCGTGGCTTACGTCACTAAGGCGTGAGACCGGTCGGAACGGTCGTTCAGGTCGAATGAACGGTGGCTACAGCTCCCAACGCAGCGGCGAGCGCGGGTCGGGGACATAGCTACAGAAGGTCCCAGTGCGCAGCGTGGCCTCGAAATGCCCGGCGAGCGCGGGGCTGTGCTCCGCGATTCTGTCGAGCACGGCCCTGATCGCGCGCGTCACGTTGATTCGAGCTCGCTCCGCGTCGGAGCCGACCTTCCTGTCGCGCCCGCCAAGCCCAACTGCGGATGCGAGCTCGTGCACGAGAAGCTCGCGCTCCTCCTTAGCGCGGGCAGCGCGCTCGGGGTCGTTCCACTGCTCTGCCTCACGGAGCTCCCGCTCAAGTTCGTCGAGTCGGGCGCGGTACTGCGCCTTCGCTTGCGGATCGAGGACCGGACCGGCGTCACCGGATGCGCGCAGTCCGGCATCGGCGTCAGCGCCTGCGCGTACGGCGGAGCCAGTCGACGGCGCCTGGGAGCCGACCAGCTCGAGCGCATGGCGCTCTTGGCCGGGCGAGCGCAGCAGGGCCGCGATGTAGTGGAGACCTTTCGAGTCGCGGAGGCGGAATGCGGCGCCCTCGAACGCGACGGTCCAGAACTCGCCCTCACGGCGGAAGAGCGCGGTTCCCCCTAGTCCACGAAGCGCGAGGATCTCGACAACCTGGGCCGCGACGCGCTCCTCCAGAGTCCGATTGAGCTTCGAAAGCTCGGCGGCCTGCTGCTCGATCGTGTCGTGATAGGACTTGATCCGAAGCAAGGACCGGATGCGTGCGAGCAGCTCCTGCCTGTCGAGCGGCTTCAACACGAAGTCATCAGCCCCGGCATCGATCGCCGCGACTTTGTCCTGATCGGGGCTCGCCGTCATCATGACAATCGGAACGAACTTCGTAGCGTCGTTCGAGCGGATCAGCCGACAGACCTCGTATCCCGTCATCGCAGGCATCACGACGTCGAGCAGGACCAGATCAGGCGCCTCGTTAGAGATGGCGCGCATCGCCTCATCGCCAGAGGACGCCGAGGTAGTTGAGTAACCGTACGTCGCCAGCATCGCTTCGAGCAGGCGTAGGTTCTGCGGCTGATCGTCGACCAGCAGGATGCGCTGGGCCATCGCACGGAAGGTTAAGCGGCTCAACAAAGAGCCAGCCCGCGGGACGTACCCGCGGGCTGGCGATCAGTTCGTTCGATGAGGCAGGCTAGCCGCGCGGAGCTTTCCCCTTGCCACCCTTGTCGGCCGGCTTGCCGGCGCGCTCGGGCTTGCCGGACTTCTCCTTGGTCTCGCGGTCGGCCTTCGCCTTGCCATGCTTCTCGGTGACCGCCGAGTCATCGGTGGTCTCCGCGGTCTCAGCCGCGGCCAGCATCTCAGCGACGGCCGCGTTCAGCGGATCCATGACCGCTTGCATGTCCAGGATGGCCTGGTCGACCACCTCGCGGTACTTCTTGACGAGATCGTTCGTCTGAAGTGAAAGCTCGACGGTGTCCTCGGTCTCAGAGACCATGGCCTTCGCGTCGGCGTCCGTTAGGGATGCCGAGCCGCTCGTGAACTTGAGCTCGTCCTTCGATCCGTCGACCTCGACATCTTCGTCCAGCTCGAACGTGAGCGTGGCCATTGTGCCGTCGGCGCTCAGCTCGAACGTCTTGGCGTCTGCCGCTGTCGTGCCAGCGTCGCCATTCGCGTTGTACGTGAAGAGTGACTTGCAGTCGGCGCTGCCGCACGTGACCTTCTCGTTGAACTGCACCGAAAGGGTCACGGTCACGGTGTCGTCCTCGTCATCCACGTCCGTGTCGACGAGAGACGCGAGCGTGATGTGCGGGTCCTCGGCCTCGGTCACCACGTCTTCCTTGCAGACGCTGCCAAGCTCGACCCGGTCCTGGAGCTCGGCGTGCGCCGCGCTCCGGATCGCGCTCAACTCTGCCTTGGCATCCGCGATGTCCGCACGGGCGTCGACGGTCAGCGACGTCGCTGAGGTCGAGCGGCGCGACTCGCGGCTGAGCTCGCGCGCCTCGCGCGAGAGATCTCGCAGCTGTTCGTTGAAACCCTGCCACGCGTCGTGCAGGCGGTGAACGCCTGCGTTGCGCTCATGCGCGAGAACGCTGCAGCCTCGCGCGTCTTCCGCCGACGGCGCCGCCGCCGTGCTGCCCACCAGCGTCGTGAGTGAGAGAGAAATGACAAGTGCGCTTACGGTGATTCCACGCCGTGTCTTGGTGCCAAACATCCCTTTTGTCCTCCTGTGTGCCGTAGGGATAACGGGCTCGGCCGTACGCGATTAGCCCCGACCGGGCGTCTTTCGTCCGGGGTACTGGGGTACTACGCCAGACGGGGGAGGACGAGACGCTGATCGACGGAGCGCGTGCTGCGACGCTGCTAGCGAACCGTCACCAGTGCGAGGATCCCGAGATCGGGTAGCTCGCCGCGCCCGTCGATGCGCGGGAAGAGCGCGACTGAGTGCGTGCCGGCCCCAGCCGGTGCGCGGAAGCGCGCGATGAACCAGCCAACCTGACCGGGCGCAACGTACGCCGTCGACTGCACGGCCACCTCGGTCCCATCGGCGAGCGCGAGTGCGGCCTGAGCCCCAGCGATGCCCCGATACCAGCCGACCGAGCCGGTGTTGCGGAGCGCGATGACCCACTCCACCGTCGCGTTCGGCGGAACGGTCGGGTAGGACGCCTGCGTTTCGAACTGAGCCCGATACGCGTTGAGGGGCGGCAGCTCGAACGGAGCCGGCGTGAGCTTCGACTGAGCGGTGGACTCCGCCGTCGCGAACAGATTCGTCGGGATCTCGAAGGCCGGAATCTGGATCGCGGGTAGCTCGATTGTGGGGAGCTCGAGGGTCGGGATCTCGATGCTCGGGAGTACCACGGTGGGCATCTCGATCGTCTGGAGCACCGAACTGCTCCAGTTGATCTCGGCGACCATCGCGTCTCGCAGCGTCGCATTGCTGAGAACGAGAGCGATGATGCCGATCGCGACGGTGCGGAACGCCCAACGGCCGGGGCGAAGACGTCGCGCGATCGACCGCGCAGTAGCGCCGACGGGTATCGATGGCAGGCGTGGACCTGGCAGCGCACGAGGTGCGATCACGGCATTCGCCACCGATGGGCCGGGTGCCGCGCCTCGTGGCGTCAGACGCATGCTCGACAAACGTCGAGCAGTCGCGCCGGCGGTCCGGCCGAAACTGGTGACCCGACCGAGACCGATTCGCGCTGCGATCTGCGGGGCAGCACCGGCAATACGGGATCGAAGCTCAGGGAGCTGCGCGCGCAGCTCCTGCATCTTGGGACGCAGGTCGTTGAGTCGTGGGGCCACCTCATCCACGAATGGATCGGCCCAGGGGCGCGCTCGCAGCAAGAGCGGACGCGCCGCGTCGGCGACGCCGCTCACGATGGGACGCATGTCTTTGGCCAACTGCGCGGCGATCTCTTTGAGATGCGCAGCGTCCGATGCCGCAGGTGTGGCAGTCCCCGCCGACGGTGATGGCTCTGGTCCGGAGGTGACGGTTGAAGACGTCTCAGCTGGTGTGTTCACTCAGCAAGTTAACGCCGCACGCGCGGGTTTCTCGCGGCTATCCGTCTCGTCTAGGGAAGTACGACAGTACCGGTGCTTAAGTTTGGGTGTGGGATTCGCAGCGTCACCACACCGCAGGCTGAACGAACGTGAACAGCTACGCGCCAGGGATGTCGCTGTGGATGAGCACGCCGTCCGGTTTCAGAACGCGGCGCTCCTGACGCGCGATCTCGGACTTGATCCGCTCGTGATCGCGCCGACGTGGATACGCCTTGCGAAACTCCGGCGAACCGAAGAGTCGGCTGTCTTGCACGCCGTCGAAGGACGCGGCCGCCAAAACATCCAGCGCACCAGGACGGCCGAGGTCGACGCGGTGATGCTCGAAGCGCTCGCCGTCCAGATCGCCGCCGTCGAGCGCGGTCGGTTCACCGCCGAGCTCGAGCAAGAGTCGGGCGAACCAAGGTTCGAACATCGCGGTCCGCTTTCCCGTCCTGGGCGAACGGCTCGAGTTCGAGCCCGAGGCGATGTCGAGGACCCGCTTGTGCTTGACGCGCATGAGCGATCCGAACGCGCGCTGGAGCCGCCCAATGAATTCCTCGAGGATCGACGCGAGCTCCGGCTCGCGTTTGATCTTGTTCCCCAGCTCGTGACGCTCGTCGAGCTGTTCGATCGCGCGCGCGAGCAGCGCCCGCTCAGACCGCGATCGAGCCGGAGACACGAAACGATCGAGGAGGGCGTTGTCCACCCTCAGCGCGACTTGCTTGCGCTCTTCTTCGTCGGTGACTTCGAGGCACCCGCGAAACTGACCGTGAGCCGGCACAATCCGATGTCGATCACCTCGCCGGAAGCGATCCGTCGCGGTGCGGCGAGCCTCGCTCCGTCCACCCAAGTCCCACCCATGCTGCCGAGGTCGCTGATCCAGTAGCCACCCTGGCGATACGCGATACGCGCGTGGCGACGCGAGACGGAGAGGTCGTCGAGGCGGATCGTGTTCTCCTGGCCGCGGCCCAGCGTCGCGCTGGTCTTCGCGACGGTGAACGTAGTCGGAGGCGTGCCCAGCGTGAGGACGAGGGCATCTCCGACACGACCCGGTACAGGGCCGGGCGCTTCGACGGTCTCTTCGGTCGGCGGCACAGGAAGGGTCGGAGCCGAAGGAATGGAGGAGGCGGCAGCAAGAGTCGGTGTTGGTTCGGGAACCGGGAACAGCACCACCGCCTCGGGCTCATCGTCCGTGACCGGAGCTTCCGCCTCGGGCTCATCAGTAACAACCGGGGTTTCAGCTACGGCCTCGAGGGCCGCACGGACTTCCGCTAGGTCGTCAACAGCGAGTGACGCGGGCGCTCGGGACGGCGCCACTTCAACAGGAGGCGGCTCCGCAAGCGGAGGTTCCACGCGAGGCGGTTCCACCGCTGGAGGAGGTGGCCGATCCGAGGTCGCCTCTCGGATGCTCTCGACTGGTCGCGGCCGCGGCTCGAAGAGACGCTTGAGCTTCGCGAAGAGCTCGTTCATCACCTGAATCCTAGGCTCAGCGCGCGTCCACGACACCGATGCGAAGGCAGAGCGACGAGAGCACGCACTGCGAGCAGTACGGCCGACGCGCGACGCACACCTCGCGACCATGGCGGATCAGATACATGTGTAACGCGTACATCTCGGATGGCGGCACGCTCGCCTGCAGCACCTCCTGTGCGACGACCGCGTCAGCGCGCTGGTCTACGAGGCCCAGGCGCTGCACAACGCGGTAGACGTGCGTGTCGACCGGGAAGAATGGGCGCCCGAGCGAAAAGAGCAGCACGCACGCCGCGGTCTTGGGCCCGACACCCGTAAGCGAGACGAGCAACTCCCACAAAGGCTTCGAGCGCATGCCCATGAGCGCGCGGTCGTCGAGCGCGATCCCGCGGTCGCGCAGCTCGCGCAGGATCCCGCGGATGCGCACCGCCTTGGTCGGGCCGAGACCCCCGCGGTAGATCGCCTTCGCGAGCGCCGGCAGCGGCGCGTCGGCGACCTCATCCCACGACGGAAGGTGCGACCGCAGGTCCGCGTACGCGCGGTCGCGGTTCGTGTCGCTGGTGTGCTGTGACAGAACGGTGAGGATCAGTTCGTCGAGCGGCGGCAAGCGGCGCGGCGCTGGCGGCGCGCCGTACACCTTGCGCAATCGGAGCGCTATGGCGCGAAGACTTCGTCGCATTTGGGCTAGGCCCTCGACTTCTCCGCAGCGATCAGATCCAGGCTGAGGCACGACCAGCCGAAGTCGGTCGCGCCGTAGCCCGCGGCCGTGAACGGGTTGTAGAACTCGCGGATCCCGCCGCGGTCCTGCATCGCGATGGTTCGACGGGCGAGCTCGCTCGCGACGTCGTCGAACCCGTGGGCGCGAAGGCCCCAGTACAGATACCAGTTCACATTGACCCATGTGGGACCCCGCCAGGTGGTCTTCGTCTGCCACGTCGGATCAAAGGTCACTTCGTTCGCGGCCACGCTCGGCACGGGATACGGGACCCAGAACTCCTTCTCGTTGAGTAGATGTTCATCGACCAGGCGCTTTGCGACCGCGGCATCGAGATCGGGAAGGATGAGTGGGAACAGCGACGTGAAGGTAAGCACGCGGGGCTGCTCCTCCGCCGCGCCGGAGAGGTCCCAAAAGAGACCCGCGTCCGGGTCCCAACATTTCGCCATCAAAGCACCCAGAGTCCGCTGGGCTGCGCTTTCGAACCGCTCGGGCTCAGGCGCGCCGACGGCACGCGACAGCTTCGCGAGGGCGCGCAGTCCGTCCGCATAGATCGAATTCACCATGACGTCCTCGAACAGGAACACGTCAAGAAGTGGCTGCGCTTCGGGCGTCGCATCCTTGTAGGCGTCGAACAGCCGCTGCATGGACCGCTGCAGCGTGGGCAGCGTGTCGGTCGGCGGGTCGTGTGGTATCCGCATCGCCTTGTCGTACTTGGGACTCGCGTCGAGGCCTGACTCGTCGGGTTGGATGATCGCGATCAGTCCGTCGTCATCGGGATCGCGCACCCGAGCGAGCCAGTCGAAGAACCGCACCATCGGCGGGAGCATCTCCCGCACGAAGGCCTTGTCGTCGGTCACTTCGAAGATGCGCTCCACGGCACGCGCGACGACCGGCGGCTGGATCGTCGCCGTGTAGAAGGGATGCGCGAGGCGAATCGAGTACTCCTCCTTGAGCCAATGCTGATGCGCGTCTCGCTCCCACAGCAGCATGTGGCCCTGGAAGCCGTCTGACTGCGCGCCCTGCATAAGGCAGCGCAGCTCCTGCTTAGAAAGCTCGGGGTCCACATGGAGGAGAGCGATAGCGTGGAACGCGCTGTCCCAGAACCATTGGAACGGGTAGTGAGTAGGGGACGGGCACACGAAGTCGTAACGCATGCCGTCCCAGTCGGAGATGCCGGATTGGCGGTTGCCTTTCAGCACGCGCCGCGCCTCGGCCGCGACGCGCTCGGCGTCAACGTCAATATTCATCACACGTACTGTCGCCGAAGATGCCAGTCCGAGCCAGCGAGCGCCTAGTCCCTCGATCGATCCTGCGCGGGAGGGGTACTGTACGAATCCGATTTGGGAGGTGTGCCATGGTGCCATCCACGCGGAAGTTCGCCGCGATTGCGTTCGCTGCCTCGATCCTGATTACCGCCTGCGCAGGAACGGGGACGCCGACGCCGGTCGGCACAGCGGCAGCCGGCAGCACGATCACCGTCATGTCGCTCTGGGGCGGCAGCGAGCAGGCAGCGTTCCAAAAAGTGCTCGACGCCTTCAAGGCGAAGACCGGGGTTATCGCCAATTACGAGTCCGTCCGCGATAACTACTCGACGATCCTTCAGACGCGCATTTCCGGCGGCAATCCGCCGGACGTCGCGATCATTCCGGGCATCGGGTTCCTGCGCCAGTTCGCGCGGCAGGGATCCCTCAAGAAGATCGCCGATCTTGGCATCGACGTTAATGCGCTGAAGGCCAACTACCCACCCGGAATTCTCGAGATCGGTCAGGTCGATGCGACGCAGTACGCGATCATGGTGAAATTCAACAGCAAGAGCACCATGTGGTTCCGACCTGACCGCTTCAAGACGCTTGGCGTCACGACCCCGACCGACTTCGCCGGCTTCACGAAGCTGCTCGCGGACATCAAGGCCAAGGGCCAAGCGCCAATGGGTCTCGGAGCGGCTGACTCGTGGACGCTGACCGACTGGTTCGAGAACATCTATGCGAAACAGGCCGGTCCGGAGAAATACGATCAGCTCTTCAGCGGCAAGCTACCCTGGTCCGACGCGTCCGTCGCGGCCGCGGTGGACACGATGAAGTCGGCGATCAAGGAGGACTTCGTCGCAGGCGGCATCACCGCCGCTCTCGGACGTAGCTTCACCGACGGCATCGGCCAGGCGTTCAGTGCGAACCCGCAGGCCGTCATCTACTACGAGGGTGGCTTCGTCGGCGGCATCGCGACAGGTCAGACGAACACCGCACTCAAGGTCGGTGAGTCGATCGACTGGTTCGACTTCCCTGCCGTCGGCAGCGGCAAGACGGTGACCATCGGCGGCGACGTGATCGCCGCCTTCAGCACCAAGCCGGGCGTGAGAGAGTTCATCAACTACATGACCACAGCCGATTCGGGGACCGTATGGGCCGGCACGGGCGCGGTCATCTCACCCGTCAAGTCTGTGCCCGCGAGCGCGTATCCGAACGACCTCGCGAAGCGAGAGGCTGCACAGGTCGCGAACGCCAGCGCTGTCCGTTTCGACGGCTCTGACCTGTTGCCCTCCGGTGGCGGAGACAGCCTCGGCGCGGCGCTCCAGAACGCGATCCAGAACAAGACCGTCGACTGGGCCGCGTTCGAAACAGCGATGCAGGTCAAGTGGAAAGCGGAAAAGTAAGCAGCCGGTCGAACTGAATCCACGGAGCGGGCGGGCGTCCTGAGATCGCTCGCCCGCTCCTTGATGAACGGAGACAGATGGGCCTCGCGCCAACACCGGTGGCACCGACCCAGTACGCCGCACGAAAGGGCCTCGCGTCTGCGCGTCGCGCGCGTGGCCCTGACCCGAGATGGGGCACAACGATCCTCTTCCTGGCGCCTGCGGGCCTGCTTCTCCTTGTCTTCCTGATCTACCCGGCTATCTACACCGTGCTCCTGAGCTTCAACCGCGGCCGTAACGGCATCTTCGAGCAGTGGGTCGGCCTCGATAACTACACGCGTCTCTTCGCCGACAAGGACTTCCTCGACCTCTCGACCTTCCCGCCGTCAGGAGCGCTCTGGAACAACGTTCTCTGGATGGTCTTCTACACGAGCATCGTCATCTTCCTGGGCCTGATCATCGCGGTCGTCGCGGCACGGGTGCGCTATGAGTCGGTCATCAAGGCGATCGTGTTCATACCCATGGCGATCGCGGCGACGGCCCTCGCCGTCATCTGGAAGTTCGTCTATTCGCCGGACGCGAACATCGGCCTGCTGAACTCAGTCCTCGGCGCTCTGGGCGTGGCCCCTGTCTCCTGGCTGGGCGATCCGGGAATCGTCAATTTCGCGCTCATCGCTGTCGGGATCTGGGGTTCGGTCGGTTTCGCGACGGTCATCCTGTCGGCGGCGGTGAAGAGCATCCCTGCGGAAGTCATCGAGTCGGCCCGCGTCGAAGGGGCCACCGAGCGGCAGATCTTCTTCCGGATGATCCTGCCGATGGTCAGCCTGCCCATGTCGGTGCTGGCGGTCACGCTCATCGTCAACGTCATTAAGCTCTTTGATCTCATCTACGTGATGACGCGCGGCGGGCCGGGCACGTCGAGCCAGCTGATCGCCTTCACGATGTTCCAGCAGGCCTTCGAGGCTGGGCAGTACGGCTACGGGTCCGCGGTGGCGGTCGTCATGCTGGTCCTGCTCATCCCACTCCTGGTCTTCAACGTGCGGCGCTTCCGCACCTCGTCCGTCACATGAGCGTCCTGGCCGGCGGCGTGGTCCGCGCGAGGATGACCCCCGCAGGGCGGATCGTCGCAGCGCTCAACCGCACAGCCATCCATGTCTGCCTCGCGCTGATCGGCCTGATCTGGCTGGTCCCTACGCTCGGGCTGCTCGTCACCTCCTTCAGGCCGCGCTCGGACATCCAGTCCACGGGTTGGTGGGACATCTTCAACTTGCACCTCACCGTGGACAACTACCGACAGGTGCTCGAAGCACAGGGGATGCTCCAGGCTTTCGCGAACACGGTCTTCATCGCGGTCCCCTCGACGCTTCTCCCGCTTGGCATCTGCGCGCTGGCCGCCTACGCGTTCTCGTGGATGCGCTTCCCGTTCCGCGACACCCTCTTCCTCATCGTGGTGGGCCTGCTCATGGTGCCTGTGCAGGTGGCGTTCATTCCGGTGCTCACGGGCTTCAGGGAGCTGGTCCCTGGCCTCGAGCTGACGCGCGGCTACGGTGCGGTGTGGTTCGCGCACACGGCCTTCGCACTGCCCTTCGGGATCTTTCTCCTACGCAACTTCTTCATAACTCTGCCACCCGACATGATCGAAGCGGCGCGGATCGACGGGGCGTCCGATATGTGGATCTTCCGAAAGATCGTCGTGCCCGTCTCGGTCCCGGCCATCGCCGCGTACGGAATCTTCCAGTTCCTGTGGGTCTGGAACGATCTGCTCATGGCGCTGGTCTTCGTGCAGGACTCGAGCAAGTTTCCGATGACCCGCGCGATCCAGAACCTGCTCAGCCAGTACGGCACCGAGTGGCACCTGCTTGCGGCGGGGGCCTTCCTGCTGATGATCGTTCCCCTGGTCGTTTTCTTCAGCCTGCAGCGCTACTTCGTCCAGGGTCTGCTCGCCGGCTCGATCAAGTAACGAAGCCGGGCGCACGCCGAGCCGTCCACTTCGAGCATCGGGAATGGGTGGGGGCCGCATTCGCGTTCGATACAGTGGGCAGGTGGCAGGCGACGAGTTCGAAGCCGAGGCGCTCCGCCATCTGGACGCGCTCTACCGGACCGCGCTGCGCATGACGCGGTCGGAGGCCGATGCGGAGGACCTCGTGCAGGAGACCTTTATCCGGGCGTTCCGCTTCCGCGACCAGTTCACGCTTGGCACGAACATGAAAGCCTGGCTCTTCCGGATCCTCACGAACACCTTCATCAACACTTACCGCCGCAAAGCGTCGCAGCCCGAGGTCACCGACCTCGACGGCATCGACGAGTTCTCTCTCTACCGGCGGATGGCCACCGACCGTGCCGCCTCGTCCTCGCCCGATCCCGAGGCTGAGCTGCTCAATAACGTGGTCGATACCGAAGTGACCGACGCGCTGGAGGAGCTGCCCGAGAAGTTCCGGACCACAGTCCTCCTCGACGTCGAGGGGTTCTCCTATAAAGAGATCGCCGAGATGCTGAGCGTCCCGATCGGCACGGTGATGTCGCGGCTGCACCGTGGCCGGAAGTTCCTGCAGAAGAGGCTCTACGACCTCGCACGCGAGCGCGGCATCGCGGCTGTGCGGACGCCGCAGAAGAGTTAGGGAGGGCGCGATGGACTGCAACGACTGCGTCGAGCGGCTCTACGTCTTCCTCGACCTCGAGCTCGATGAGAAGGAGCTCGCCGCGGTGCGCGCTCACCTCTCCGGATGCGACGACTGCGGCGATCAGTTGGGCCTCGAGGCCCGCTTCCTCGACCGCCTCCGCGACTGTTGCACCTCCGACGTCGCCCCCGCGCAGCTCCGCGAGCGCGTCCTCCAGAAGCTCAAAGGCGCGAGTCCGCCGACGACCTAGCGACACGACGTCGCGACCTGAGACCGCTCATGTGTTGACATTTGCGACGCGGATGTGTCTATATAACGACAATGCGTGGCCAAGAGGAGGTGATTCACTAATGCCAGCGAAGAAGAAGGCTGCAAAGAAGTCCAAGAAAGCGAAGAAGAAGTAAGTTTTGAGAGCGACGAGCGATCGTCGCACTTTTAATTCCTAACTGGCACCTTTCGCGAACCCACCGATCCGCGTAGGCCTCGCGGATCGGTTTCTTTTTACCCCCACACTCACGTCGTACATTCGCGTGATCGACTCGCAGCGCGCGATGCCTCCTCTCCGCTGGCCCGCGATCCTCGCGGGTGTCGCGCTCGCGGTCGCGTCCAGTCTCATCGCCGCCGCCGCACTGCCCCCGATCCCGGCAGCGGTGGCAACCTTTTTAGGTCTCTTCATTTCGGGCCTTTTGGCTGCAAAACTGGCCAACGCGGCCCGCTCGTACCACGGCGCGGTTGTTGGCGCGGGCTACGTGGTCAGTGAGGCGCTGGGTGTCGTTCCGGGTGGCGGCTACGGCGCCGACGCGGTCTCCGACACCGTCGCGGTCATCGTGTCCGACGTGCTGCGGATCGCGGTCGCGGCGCTTGGCGGGTGGTGCGCTCGGGTTTTGTCTTCTTCGGATAAGGACAGAGCTCGCTGATAGGACACACCGGGCACTTCGGCGTCGGCGTGCAGATGCGTCGGCCGTGCAGCACCAGATTCCACGTCGCCTTCACCCAATCCTTCTTCGGGTAGAGAGAGCGCAACTCCTCCTCGATCCCGTCCTTCCCCTTCCGGATGAAGCCGAGGCGGATGGCGACGCGCTCGACATGGCGGTCGACCGCGATCGCCGGCACGCCGAAGGCGTTCCCAAGGACGATCGATGCCGTCTTGCGACCGACACCACGTAACCGGACCAGCGAATCCATGTTGCCCGGAACCTCGCCACCGAATTCGCTGAGGAGCTGCTCCGAGGCGCCGCGGATCGCCTTCGCCTTCATCCGGAAGAAGCCGGTGGCGTGAACGTCGCGCTCGAGCTCCTCGACCGGAACGCCCAGGTAGTCGGCGGGGCTTCGATACTTCACGAAGAGCACGCGGGTCACCTGGTTGATGTGCTCGTCCTGCGCCTGCGCGGCGAGGATCGTCGCGACGAGGAGCTCGAACGGGGTGCTGAACTCGAGGGTCGGCCCCCAGTCCGGATTCGCTTTGGCGAGACGCGTCAGCACCATTCGCGCCCGGCGGCGTCGCTTGGCGGGATCCTCGCTACGCGCGGGGGGCACAGCGACACCAGTCCGGCCGCCAGCCGCCCGGCGCCACCCTACCGATCGGACCGGAGCGGTCGGGTCGGAAGTAGAGCCACTCATCGCCGTCGTCGCCCTGGACGAGGATGACCGCGCCGTCCGGCGACCAGGTGAAGTCGAGGAAGTGCTTCGCCGAGTCGTATAGCTCGCGCCGCTGGCCGAGGCCGGGGTCGATGACGCTGAGCCAGTGGTGATGCGGCTGCGCGTTGATGATCGAGTACGCGAGGAGGGGCGCGCTCGGCGACCACTTAAGTTCGGCAACGTGGTGGACCGCGCCGGTCTTCCCGATCACCCACGGCTTTGGCGGCGCGCCGACCACCAGCTCCTGCGTGTACACGATCTGCACCGCGTCGAGGATCGGCCCCTTCTCGATCGCGGCGTACGCGACGAGCTTGCCGTCGGCGGAGAACTGCGGACCGCCGATGAGGCCCATGCCACGCGGTGCGCTCACGGTCGAGATGCGCGTGAGATCAGCGAGGGTCACGAGCATCTGCGTGGGAAACTCCTTCGGCCTGCCCGATGGGAGCCCGCGAAGGTCAGCGATCGCGATCGCGCCGGAGGCATGCGCATAGCCGACGCGCGTGCCGTCGGGTGTGAAGGCCGGATGCGTGCCCGGACCAACGAGCATGTCGGTCGCAGTGGTCACGTCATAAAGGTGCACATCGCCCACGGCACCCGCGAGCGATCCGCCCGACGCCGCGGTGCCGCCCGAAGTCACCTCTCCATAGGTGATGTAGCGACCGTCGGGTGACCATGCGTAACCATCAAGGAAGGTGTCGGGTCGCGAGATCCGCACCGGTGCGGACCCGGGTCGCACCAGGAACAGCTGACCTCCGCCCTCGCCGGTCAGGGCGCGCTCCGCGGCGATGAGCGTGCCGTCCGGAGACCAGCGACCGCCGACATATCCGCCGGCGGCCCCGTCCGTGGTCACCGAAACGCGGCCGCTTCCGTCCGGAGCCGCGCTCCAGAGCTCGATACCGCCCTTACTAAAGAGGGTTCTGCCGGCGGGAAGGCCGGCCGGGGCCCGATCGGGTGGCGTGGTCGAGAGCGGCGTCGGCCGCGAGACCTGCGGGGGCTGCCCGGCGCAGGCGACGGCGATGAACACCGCGGCGGCGAGAGCGGTAGCGCGGCGGATCGGCACCTCCCGAGCGTACAAGGGCGGTCTTTGGTCTTCGTTGACGCACAGGGCGCCCGACGCCAGACTTGCCCGATCACGCGGCTGTCGGCGCAGGGAGGCGGCCCACCCGGGTCGAGCCATTAATCCGATCAGACCGCTCAGCAGGAGGGTTTGCATGCAGAGACGATGGACATCCGCCGCCGCGGCCATCACCGCTCTCGCGCTCGTTATGGGCGCGTGTGGCGGTGCCGGCACGGGCGGCACGACAGGTGCGTCGACGGCCAAGACGGTCAAGATCATCTCAAGCCTGCCAATGACCGGGGCCTCACGCACACAGACAGTCGAGATCGTCAACTCGATCAAGATGGCGATCGACGAGACCAAGATCCCGAATGTGACCGTGAACTACGAGGCGCTCGACGACGCAACGGCGGCGAAGGGCTCGTGGGACGCGGCGCAGGAAGCGGAGAACGCCCGCAAGGCCATCAACGACAAGACGGTCGTGGCCTACATCGGGACGTACAACTCCGGCGCGGCGAAGATCTCGATCCCGCTCCTCAACCAGGCGGGTCTCGTGATGGTCTCGCCGGCCAACACCTATCCAGGCCTGACCAAGACAGGCAAGGGCGAGGCGAATGAGCCGGGCGTCTACTACCCGAACGGCAAGCGCAACTACGCCCGCGTCGTTCCCGCCGACGATCTCCAGGGCGCCGTGGGTGCGGTCTGGGCTAAGGATCTCGGCGCGAAGAACGTCTACATCGTTCACGACACCGAGCTCTACGGGAAGGGCATCGCCGACGTCTTCCGTGCGAAGGCGAAGGAGATCGGCCTTGTCGAGAAGGGCTACGAGGGCGCGCAGAAGGCGGACAACTACCGCGTGCTCGCGAACAAGATCAAGGACAGTGGCGCGGACCTGCTGTACTACGGCGGGATCGTCGACAACAACCCGGCCGTTCTAGCGAAGGACCTGAAGGCGGTCGCGCCGAACGTCAAGTTCATGGGACCGGACGGCATCAACTGCTCCGAGTTCCTGAAGCAGGCCGGCCCCGCCGGTGAGGGCATCTACTCCACCTTCGGTGGCGTTCCACCGGAGAAGTACACCGGCAAGTCGTCCGAGTGGCTGAAGAGCTACGACGCCAAGTTCAACAACAAGAACCCCAACGCCTACGCGATCTACGGCTTCGAGGCGGCGAAGGTCGTTCTCGCAGCGATCGCCAAGGCAGGTGACAAGGCCGACGACCGCGCGACGGTCCTGGCCAACGTGATGGGCACAAAGGACTACGACGGCGTTCTCGGCAAGTGGTCGTTCGACGCGAGCGGCGACACCACGCTGACGCAGTTCTCAGGCTCGATCGGCAAGGCTGGCGCCTGGGCGTTCTCCAAGGAGCTGGCGGTCAAGTAGCGATCCAACAGGCTTAGTGCAGAATCGGGGCGGGAAGCCGGAGGAATCCGGTCTCCCGCCCCGTTTTCGTTCGTGGGAGGGTGGCAGATAGACCTCTTCCTGGCGGCGGTGATGATCGGGATCACGAACGGCGCGTTCATCGCGCTGATCGCTCTCGGTTACACCCTCGTCTACGGGATCATCGAGCTGATCAACTTCGCGCACGGCGACCTCTTCATGCTCGGCACGTTCGTGTGCCTCTCATCGCTGACGCTGCTCGGATTCCGCACCGAGGTCGGCATCGTCGGCACTCCGTGGCACGCCCTTCTGATCGCGATGCTCGCCGCGATGATCTTCTGCGGCGTGCTGAACGTGCTGGCGGAGCGGATCGCGTACCGGCCGCTGCGTCGCGCGCCGCGTCTCGCTCCGCTCATCTCCGCCATCGGCGTGTCGTTCATCTTCGTGAACATCGGCCTTTACTGGCAGGGCCCGACCCCGCAGCGCTTCCCCGACCTGCTGCCCCAGTACGACTTCGTCAGCCAGCTTCTGGGAATCACGTCGCTGGTGCGCTTCACCTTCAAGGACCTCTTCGTGCTCTCGCTGGCGATCCCACTCATGCTGGCCCTCGCCTGGATCATCAAGAACACCCGCATCGGGAAGGCGATGCGCGCGGTCGCACAGGACACCGAGATGTCTCTGCAGATGGGCATCGACGTCAACCGCGTCATCGCGTTCACGTTCCTGCTCGGCGGCGTGCTCGCGGGTGCGGCGTCGCTGATGTACGGCCTGTACAACAACAACACCGTCTTCACGTTGGGCTTCGACGCCGGCCTTAAGGCGTTCACCGCGGCCGTACTGGGCGGCATCGGCAACATCACCGGTGCCGCGCTGGGCGGCTTCGTCCTCGGTCTGCTCAGCGCGCTCACGATCACGTACTTCGGCGGCCAGTGGGAGAACGTCGGCGTGTTCTCGCTGCTGGTGATCATCCTCGTGTTCAAGCCGACCGGACTCTTGGGCCAGGAGACCGGGGAGAAGGCGTGAAGCCGAAACCGAATCCGGCCCGCTCAACGCTGGGCTGGTGGTACACGACCACCGGCAAGGCCCGCGAGCGGCAGATGCTCGTGACGATCGTCGGCATCGCGCTCGCGCTGTTGTTCCCTGTCATCAACGGCCTGCTCGGCCTCGGTTGGGAAGCCAAGGCTGTCCCGATCGCTCTCTTCATCATCCTGGCGCTGGGGCTGAACGTCGTCGTCGGCTTCGCGGGCCTGCTCGACCTCGGGTATGCCGCCTTCTTCGCGATCGGGGCTTATTCGATGGCCTTCCTGACATCGGCGCAGAGCCCGATCCCCTGGGTGGCGCAGGGGAATCAAGTGAATTTCTTCCTCGCGATGTTCATCAGCGCGGGTGTCGCCGCCGTCTTCGGCGTGATCTTGGGCGCGCCCACGCTGCGGCTGCGCGGTGATTACCTGGCCATCGTCACGCTCGGATTCGGCGAGATCGTGCCACTGGTCATCAAGAACACACCGGAGTTGACGAAAGGCACGCAGGGAATGAACCCGATCGGCCTGCCCCAGGTCCCGGGCGTCAACTTCGGCTCGGACCCCATCCCCTGGTACTACCTGATCGTCGCGGTGCTGCTGCTCACGGTCGTGCTCACGTCGCGACTTCGGGTGTCACGTATCGGCCGCGCCTGGGCCGCGATGCGCGAGGACGAGGTCGCGGCCGCGTCAATGGGAGTGAACCTCGTCACGACGAAGCTCTTCGCCTTCGCCCTTGGCGCCAGCTTTTCCGGCTTCGCGGGGACGATCTGGGCGAGCTACCTGCAGGTGATCGCGCCGGAGCAGTTCCGGTTCGACGTATCGATCTTCGTGCTGTGCATGATCATCCTCGGCGGTCTCGGCAACATCGGCGGTGTCATCGCCGGCGGGTTGTTGCTCGGCGGGGTCGACCGCATCCTCTTTGACTGGGTCTCCGGCATCGTCCATGGCATCGGCGCGGCCATCCAGAACCAGGACCTACAGCTGATGGACGTGAGCCGATCACGCCAGCTGATCTTTGGCGTAGCGCTGGTGGTGATGATGCTGGTGCGGCCCGAAGGCCTGTTCCCGAGCGCGCGTGTGAAGGCCGAGCTGCACGCCGCGGAGGAGGACGAGGGAGCGGTCGAGCAGGAGCGAGCGCAGGTCGTGGACGTCGAGCGATGAGCGACAACATCCTCGAGGCTCGTCAGGTCACCAAGCAGTTCGGGGGCCTCGTCGCGGTGAGCAACGTCGACTTCGTCATCCCGAGGGGCATGATCGTGAGCCTCATCGGTCCGAACGGCGCGGGCAAGACGACGTTCTTCAACGTGATCGCCGGGCTCTACCGCCCGACCAGCGGGACGATCCAGTTCGGCGGCCAGAACATCTCTGGACTGCCGCCGCACCGCATCACGGGGCTCGGCATCGCGCGCACCTTCCAGAACATCCGCCTGTTCCAGAACATGACCGCGCTCGAGAACGTCATGGTGGGACACCATTCGCGCATGAAGGCGACGCCGTTCGAGGCGATCCTGCGGCTGCCGCGTGAGCGGCGCGAGGAGCACGACACGCGCGAGCTATGCCGCGAGCTACTGAAGTACGTCGGCCTCGAGGGACGCGACCCGGTGACCGCGAAGAACCTGCCCTACGGCGACCAGCGCCGGCTCGAGATGGCACGAGCCCTAGCCACGGAGCCGACGCTGCTGTTGCTCGACGAGCCGACAGCCGGAATGGACCCGAACGAGACCGCGCGCATGACGCAGTTCATCCGCCGACTGCGCGACGATCGCAAGATCACGATCCTGCTGATCGAGCACGACATGAAGGTCGTCATGGGCATCTCCGAGCGCGTGACCGTGCTCGACCATGGCACGAAGATCGCCGAGGGCGTCCCTGAGGCGGTGCAGCGCGATCCGCGCGTCATCGAGGCCTATCTCGGGAAGGCGAAGGTCGCCTAATGGCGCTCCTCGAGGTCGATCAGGTCCACACGTACTACGGCAACATCCAGGCGCTCAAGGGCATCTCTCTCACGGTCGAGAAGGGAGAGATCGTCACGCTCATCGGCAGTAACGGCGCGGGCAAGACGACGACGCTGCGGACGATCGCCGGCGTTCTGCGTCCTCGGAAGGGGACCGTCCGGATGGGCGACCGCGATCTCACGAAGGTCCCGGCCAATGAGATCGTCCGCCTCGGGCTCGCACACTCGCCAGAGGGACGGCGGATCTTCTCGCGGATGTCGGTGAAAGAGAACCTGGAGATGGGCGCCTACGCGCGGAGCGATCCGCCCGCCGAGCTCGCGAAGGACTTCGAGCGCGTGTATGAGCTCTTCCCGCGCCTGAAAGAGCGCCTGACGCAGCGCGCCGGCACGCTGTCCGGCGGGGAGCAGCAGATGCTCGCGATCGGACGCGCGCTTATGGCGCGACCGAACGTGCTGCTGCTCGACGAGCCGTCGATGGGACTCGCGCCCGTGCTGGTGGAGCTCGTCTTCAAGACGATCCAGGACATCAACGCGCAAGGCATGACAGTGCTGCTGGTCGAGCAGAACGCGCACATGGCGCTCTCGATCGCGAATCGCGGCTACGTGCTTCAGACCGGCCGTATCGTGCTCTCGGACAGCGCGAAGAATCTCGCGGCGAATGAGATGGTCCGCAAGGCTTACCTCGGCGTCGAGTGACCGCCATCACCGAGCTGCAGGTCCCTCTGGACGTTCAGCGCGTCGTCACCAAGCTCACACAGGCTGGGCACGACGCGTGTGTGGTGGGCGGGTGCGTGCGCGACGCGATCCGCGGGGTCGATCCACAGGACTGGGACATCGCGACGGACGCTACACCCGAGGAGATCCAGAAGCTCTTCGCGAGGTCTCTGTATACGAACCGCTTCGGCACCGTTGTGGTCCGATCAGGCGACCACGAGGTCGAGGTCACCACGTACCGCGTCGAGGCCGGGTATACGGACCACCGCCGTCCCGATCACGTCGCGTTCACCGATTCGCTCCGCGAGGATCTTTCGCGCCGCGACTTCACGATGAACGCGATGGCCTGGCGGCCGGGGAAGAGCGACACGCCCGGCGAGCTGGTGGACTTCTTCGGCGGGCAGCGCGATCTGGAGGCGCGCATCCTGCGCGCCGTCGGCGAGCCGGACGAGCGCTTCCGCGAGGACGCGCTGCGAATGTTGCGCGCCGTGCGCTTCGCGACGCTTCTCGACATGAAGATCGACGAGCGCACCGTGATCGCGATCCGCCGCAACGCCCATCTGGCTGCGACGCTCTCCGGGGAGCGCGTCAACCAGGAGATCACGAAGATCCTCGGCGCTCCGCGTCCGTCCGTCGCCTTCCGGATGCTGTCGGATGTCGGGCTGCTCGCCGTCCTCTGCCCGGAGCTCGAGGAATGCAAAAAAACCCCGCAGGAGAAGTTCGCGGCGCTGAACGTGTTCGAGCACTCGCTCGCCACTGTCGACGCGACGCCCGCGGACGATCCGGTGCTCCGGCTCGCGGGCCTCTTCCACGACATCGGCAAGCCGGAAACGTTCGCCGACGGCCACTTCCATCAGCACGAGTTCGTGGGGGAGTTCAAGGCGCGCCAGATCCTGCGCCGCTGGAAGTTCGACAAGGAGACCGTGGCCGAGGTCGCGCACCTGATCCGCCATCACATGTTCTGGTACGAGACGGTGTGGACTGACTCGGCCGTCCGCCGCTTCATCCGGAAGATCGGGCTCGAGTACATCCCGGCACTGTTCGCGTTGCGGCGCGCGGACAACATCGGCAGCGGCGCGCGGTCACCACGCATGTACGCGCTGGAGGCGCTGTGGCAGCGCGTGGAGAAGGAGATCGCCGCGGCGAACGCGTTCGCGCTGCGCGATCTCAAGATCGACGGCAACGACATCATGCGCGAGCTTGGCATTCCCCCCGGGCCCGAGGTGGGCCGCATCCTCAACGAGCTCTTCGAGCGCGTGCTCGACGAGCCCTCGCTGAACACGCGCGAGGGGCTCATCGAGCTCGCGAGGACGCTGCGGCCCTAGGGCTTCGACCGGGTCGAGCTAGCTCCGCTCGTAAGCGGACGTCGGGGTCGTCGTTCGGGTCGGGGTCCCGCCGTTGCCGCTCTTCGACGAAGATGAGCTCGACGGGCGGATCTGCTCGATCTGCTCCTCGCCCTGCTTCTTCATCTTGTCGACCTGCTGAACGAGGCGCCGGCGGGTCTCCTGTCCGGGATACGGAGCCGAG
>JANMSU010000093.1:0-4545 GCA_031389835.1 Chloroflexota bacterium | reverse complement strand
CGCTCCGCGGACGTGTCGTATACGCGGTCGTCGGCGGCGAAGTGCGCTTTGAGGGAGGTCTGCGTGGCGCGACGACGGTCGGCTCTCGCTGAGCGAGCTCTTGCCCAGTCGCAGTTGCATCTTTATGCATCTGAAACGTATAGTTATGCACCAATGACCAGGGCGGCGGTCTTGGCGCTCGAGGACGGCACGGCGTGGTGGGGAGAAGCGTTCGGGGACGCATCCGCCGCGTCGGGCGAGGTCGTCTTCAACACCGCGATGACCGGTTATCAGGAGATCGCCTCCGACGCGTCGTACAACGGGCAGGTCGTCGTGCTGACCTATCCCCTCATCGGCAACTACGGCACGTTCGAGCGCGCCGCGGAGTCGCGTCGGCCTTGGGTCGAGGCGCTGGTGGTGCGAGAGCTGAACTCGACGTGCCGCGAAGACACCGTCGACCTCGACGCGTATCTCCGCCAGTACGGCGTACCGGGGATCTCAGGGGTCGATACCCGCGCGCTGGTGCGCCGTCTCCGGGCGAAAGGCACGTTGCGCGGCGCGCTGCTGCAGGTGGCGCCAGGACTCGCGCACGATCCCGGCGTGGAGCAGGAGGCGGTGGCAAAAGCGCGCGCGTCCGCGCCCCTCGGAGCGCGACCGCTGGTGGTCGAAGCAAGTGGCATCGGCCGACAGGTCGGAAGCGGTCCGAAGATCGCGCTGCTCGACACCGGGGTCAAGGAGAACCAGATCCGCTGCCTCGCCCAACGCGGCGCGACCGTGCGGGTGTTCCCGGCGACCGCCAGCGCGCGCGAGATCATGTCGTGGTCGCCCGAAGGCATCGTGATCAGCAACGGCCCCGGCGATCCGGCGGCGATCTCGCAGATCGCGCACAACGTCAAGCTGCTTCTCGACGCGGTCTCGCAACGCGGGACCTCGCGACCAGTGCCCATCCTCGGTATCTGCCTCGGCCACCAGTTGATCGGGCGCGCCATCGGCGCGACGACGTCGCGACTGCCCTTCGGCCACCACGGCGCGAACCATCCCGTGCGGGACGTCCGCACCGGCGGTGTGGTGATCACGAGTCAGAATCACGAATTTCAGGTCGACGAGGCCTCGATCCCGAGCGGCAGCGACTTCTACGTGAGCGCGCGCAATCTGAACGACGGCTCCGTCGAGGGTCTCGCGCACCGCACGCTGCCGATACGCACCTATCAGTACCACCCCGAAGGTGCTCCGGGCCCGCGTGACAACGAGCCGGTGTTCGATCGCTTCCTCGCGGACGTTCGCGAAGCGGTCGCGCGGCCGTGAGCGCCGCAGCCGCGCCCAAGACCCCCGGCGAGTACCTCGCCGCGATCCCTGAAGGGCAGCGGACCGATGCTCGTCGGCTGGACCGTCTCATTCGCAAGACCGCGCCATCGCTGAAGCCCTTCGTCGCGTCAGGGATGATCGGATACGGACCGATGCACGTTCGGTACGCATCGGGCCGTCAGGTCGATTGGTTCGTGGTCGGGCTTGCCGGGCGCAAGAACGGGCTCGCGCTGCACGTCATGCCACCGGCCGACGGCTCGGGGATGCCCGAGATCAAGAAGGACCGATTCCCAAAGGGTGATGTCGGCATGACCTGTGTGCGGTTCAAGAAGCTCGACGATCTCGACGAGCGTGCGGTCGTCGCCCTGGTGCGCGCCGCCGCACGCGCGAAGAAGACCTGGGCGTCGAGAACGATCGACAAGTGAAGGTCCTGATCATCGGCTCCGGTCCGATCACGATCGGGCAAGCCGCCGAGTTCGATTACGCGGGATCGCAGGCGTGCCGTGCGCTTCGTGAGGAAGGCATCGAGACGGTGCTCGTGAATTCGAATCCCGCGACGATCATGACCGACCCCGGTGTGGCGGACATCACCTACATCGAGCCGCTGACGGTGGAGGTGCTCGAGCGCATCATCGCGAAAGAGCGTCCGGCTGGGCTGCTTCCAACGCTCGGCGGGCAGACCGGTCTGAATCTGGCGGTCGCACTTGCCGAGGCGGGCGTCCTCGAGAGGTACGGCGTACGTCTCCTCGGGACACCGCTATCGGCGATCCAGCAGGCCGAGGACCGTGAAGCGTTCAAGCAGCTGCTGGTCGGTCTCGGCGAGCCGGTGCCCGAGTCACTCACGGTCCACAGCGTCGACGAGGCCGTGGCCTTCGCGGAGCGCGTCGGCTTTCCGCTGGTCGTGCGACCCGCGTACACGCTCGGTGGCACCGGCGGAGGCTTCGCGACCACACGCGAGGAGCTCCTCGTACGCGCGGCGAGCGGCATCGCCGCGTCTCCGATAGGGCAGGTCCTCATCGAGCGTTCGCTCTTCGGCTGGAAAGAGATCGAGTACGAGGTCATGCGCGACGCCGGTGACACTTGCATCACTGTCTGCAACATGGAGAACCTCGACCCGATGGGTGTCCACACCGGCGACTCGATCGTCGTCGCGCCGTCGCAGACACTCACCGACAAGGAGTACCAGATGCTGCGCAGCGCGGCGCTGCGGATCATCCGCGCGCTGGGCATCGAGGGCGGCTGCAACGTGCAGTTCGCGCTCCATCCCGAGCGCGCGCCGACCGCCGATCCGGATGCGCAGGTCCCGTACTTCGTGATCGAGGTCAACCCGCGCGTCTCGCGCTCGTCGGCGCTCGCATCGAAGGCGACCGGCTACCCGATCGCCCGCGTCGCCGCCAAGATCGCGATCGGCAAGCGTTTGCACGAGATCCCGAACGCGGTGACACAGCGGACCTCGGCGGCTTTCGAGCCCGCGCTCGACTACGTCGTGGTGAAGATCCCGCGCTGGCCATTCGACAAGTTCCCCGGTGCCGACCGCTCGCTCGGGACGCAGATGAAGGCGACCGGTGAGGTCATGGCGATCGACCGTTCGTTCGAGGCGGCGATGCAGAAAGCGCTGCGCTCGCTCGAGGTCAAGGGTCAGGGTCTGCTCTGGGAATCGCCGGCGTGGGTCGAGGTGACCGAGCCGGGGCCGTTCCTCGACCGATTCCTGTCCAGCGGCGCGACCGACGACCGCCTGTGGCGTCTCTTCGCCGCGTTACGGCGCGGAGCGACGGTCGAGGCTGTGCACCAGCGCACGAAGATCGATCGCTGGTTCCTCCGCAAGCTCGCTGCGATCGTCCGATTCGCCGAAGACGAGCTGCAGGGCAAGACGCCGACACCGTCGCTGCTCCGACGCGCGAAGCGGCTTGGCTTCGCGGATGCCGACATCGCGACGCTCGCGGGCATGTTGCCCGCTGATGTGCGGCGCCTCCGCGGTCAGTGGGGGATCCGTCCCGTCTACAAGATGGTCGACACGTGCGCCGCCGAATTCGAAGCGGTGACGCCGTACTTCTACTCGACGTACGAGCAGGAGAACGAAGCCGAACCACTGCCAGGACCGAAAGCCGTGATCCTCGGCTCCGGCCCGATACGCATCGGGCAGGGCATCGAGTTCGACTGCTGCTGTGTCCAGGCAGCCGGCGCGCTGCGCGACCGCGGCGTCGCCTCGATCATGGTGAACAGCAACCCCGAGACGGTCTCCACCGACTTCGACGAATCCGCGCGCCTCTACTTCGATCCGCTCGACGAGGAGTCGATCGCCGCCGTGCTCGAGAACGAGGGCGTCCTCGGCGCGGATGCGTCCCCAGCGCCGGCGATCCCCGTGTTCGTACAGTTCGGAGGACAGACCGCGCTCAACCTCGCTGAGCGCATCGAGGGCATTGGCGGCGTGATCGCCGGAACGTCGTCCGACGCGATCGGTCTCGCCGAGGACAGGCGGCGCTTCCACGAGTTCGCCGACGCGATCGGCATTCCGCAGCCGCCCGGCGGCACTGCGGAGTCATTCGCCGAGGCCCGTATCATCGCGGCCCAGGTCGGCTACCCCGTCCTCGTTCGCCCAAGCTACGTGCTCGGCGGGCGTGGGATGGAGATCGCCTATAGCGACGACGATCTCGAGCGCTACTTCCGTTCGGCGCTCGAGGCCGGGACCGGTCGCGTCCTCGTCGACAAGTACCTGCGCGGCAAAGAGGTCGAGGTCGACGCGGTGAGCGATGGCCGCGACACGCTCGTCGCGGGGATCATGGAGCACATCGAGCGCGCGGGAGTGCACTCGGGCGACAGCTACGCCGTCTACCCCGCGCAGAACCTGCTGCCGAGCGAACGCGACCGCGTCGTCGAGCTGACGCGACAGATCGCCGCGGCGCTTCCGGTCAAGGGTCTGCTCAACATCCAGTTCATCGTCGAAGAGGGACGGGTTTGGGTCCTCGAGGTGAACCCGCGCTCCAGTCGCACGGTGCCGTTCCTCACCAAGGTGACCGGCGTTCCACTCGTCCGGCTGGCCGTCGCGATCTCGCTCGGCTCCACGCTCGCCGCCGAGGGGTACGCGCGCGCGGACGGTCTCTGGCCGGCGGGTGACCTCGTCGCGGTCAAGGCGCCGGTGTTCTCGATGGCGAAGCTGCTCGACGTTGACACGTATCTCGGTCCGGAGATGAAGAGCACGGGCGAGGTGATGGGTATCGATCGCACCTTCGCTCCAGCGCTGTGGAAGTCGCTCGTCGCGGC
>JANMSU010000060.1:0-4281 GCA_031389835.1 Chloroflexota bacterium | reverse complement strand
TTCATGACCGACTTCACGCGGTAGCCGAGGTACTCGAGGGTGCGACGCTGGACGTCCGAGACGATGTAGCGATAGAGGTTCCCGATGGTCTGCCAGTCGTATACGGTCGGCCCGCAGTCGTAGATCCCAGCCCGGCCCGGCACGAGCGGGACGAACGGCTCGATCTGACGGCTCGCGCTGTTGAAGAGCCGGACGCCCGGCGGGGCCATGACCGTGATGGCTCTCTCCTTTATTAGTCGAGCAACGCGATCGCGAGCGCCGCGATGGCTTCGCCGGAACCGACGACCCCCAGGCCGTCATTCGTCGTCGCCTTGACGCTGACAAGTCCACTCTCGATGTCGAGAGCGCCCGCGATGGCGTCCCGCATCGCGCCGACGTGCGGCGCGAGACGAGGCGCCTGCGCGATGACCGTCGCGTCAAGTGACGCCACAGTGAAACCCGCCTCGCGGATGAGCACACCCACCCGCTTCAGCAATCCCAGACTGCTGGCGCCGGCGTGGGCCGGGTCGTCGCTCGGGAAGTGCCGTCCGAGATCCCCGAGATTCGCTGCGCCGAGGAGCGCGTCCATGAGCGCGTGAAGTAGGACGTCGCCATCGGAGTGACCAGCGAGCCCGGTCGGGTGCTCGATCGCAACACCGCCGAGAACGAAGCGGCGATCCGCCGCGAGACGATGGATATCGTAGCCGATGCCCGCCCGTGGCCGCGTCATCCGGTGACCTGCGCCGCGGCCAGGCCGACGAGACCCTTGTCGACGAGCTCGCGGGCGTACCCGAGGTCCTCGAGCGTCGTGATCTTGAGATTGCGGCGCTCGCCCGGGACCATCTTCACCGACAGACCCGCTGCGACGACCGCAGCGGCGTCGTCGCTGAACGATCGAGCGCCGGCCGCCGCTCGCGTCTTCTCCAGCACGTCGCGACGGAATACTTGCGGAGTTTGGGCCGCCCAAAGCCCTTCCCGCTCGATCTCCTCCCGTGATGCGCCGGCTTCATCCGCGCGCCGCACCGTGTCGGCGAGTGGCAGCCCCGCGACCGCAGAGCCCTCGGCCCTCGCGATCTCAACGCAGCGCCGGAACAGGCTCGGCGGAGCGAAGGGCCGCGCCGCATCGTGGATGGCGATCACGTCCGCATCGCCGGCGGCATCCAGAGCGGCCCAGGACGATGCTGTGCGTGTCGCACCGCCGGCGATCACGCGCACGCCCTTATGGTCACGTACGACCGCCGCGACCGCGGCGAGCTTCTCCGCCGGCGCGACGACGACGATCGCCCGAAAGCAACCGGCAACCTGTGCCGCCTGCAATGACCAAAGCAGTACGGGGTGCCCGCCCAGATCGGCGAGCACCTTGTCGACTCCGGCACGCGACGAGGTGCCGGCGGCGAGGATCGCGAGAATCGCGGTCACCTAATGGCTTGCGGCCCTCGGGCGGCGCGCCTCGACGATCTCGCCCTTTGGCTGCGCGAAGATCATCCGACCGCCGACTGTCTGCAGCACCCGCATCACGGTGACGGTGAGCTCGGTGTTGATGTGGCGCGCGCCGTTCTCGACGACGACCATCGTGCCGTCCTCGAGGTAGCCGAGTCCCTGCGCCGGTTCCTTCCCCTCCTGCGTGATGCGCACAGTGATCTCCTCCGATGGGAGCACCACCGGGCGCACGGCCTTGGCGAGGTCGTTGACGTTGAGGACGGTGACGCCTTGCAGCTCGGCAACGCGGTTGAGCCCGTAGTCGTTGGTCATGATCGGCACACCCATCTGACGCGCGAGGACCACGAGCTTGCCATCCGCGCCCGTCGCGACCGGATCGGCATCGAGCAGCTCGATCTGGACGGTCGCTTCCTTTTGCATGCGCGAGAGCATCTCGAGGCCGCGCCGTCCACGCTCGCGCTTGGAATTGTCGGGCGAGTCCGCAAAGAACTGCAGCTCGGCGAGGATGAAGCGCGGCACGACCAGAGTGCCGCGGATGAATCCGCTCTTCACCACATCGGCGACGCGCCCGTCGATGATCACCGACGTATCGAGCAGCGCCCGCTCGCTCCCCGCAACGCGGTCGCGGCGGCCCTGTCGTATCTCACGTGCGAGCGCGCCAAGCTCTTCGCGTTTGATCGTGCCTGCGGCCACGCCGATCGCGCCGAGCACGATCGCGCCGATGATCGGACCGAACCGGCCCCAGTTGTCCGGCAGGAACGAGAGCGGGAACGCGAGGAACAGCGCCAGGATCAGCCCGACGCCACCTCCAAATGCTCCGCCGACAAGATCGCCTGCCGAAGCCGCCTGGATGCGCCGCTTGATGATCTGTGCCGGAAGAATGGTGACGTACGGTGCGCCCAGCCATCCGAGGATCGCGCAGAGGACCGCGAGAAGAAAGACGACGAGGATCTGGTTGGTGAGTGGCGTGACGACGGTGACTTCGAGGAGTGAAGCGCCGAGGAAGAAGCCGAAGAACCAGCCGAGGAGTGCAGCTCCGAGACGGATGAAAGCCACTGTGCTCGCTCCTTTCTATCTGAGTGCGGCGAGCGGTCCGTCCGGCCGATGAAGATGTGGCCGCCGACGGCAACGCGACGCCTGAAAGATCTGGGATAGATCACACGACGAGTCTAGAGACCGCTTGCTAGGGGTCGGCGATCCCCGAGCGCATCAGTGCGTCGCGCAGTGTCGGCGCGCCGATGACCTCAAGCCCGGTCCCGTTGAGGTCGCTGAGGCTCGCCTGCGGAACGACGGCGCGCTCGAACCCGAGGCGCTGGGCCTCCTTCAATCTCGCGGCGACACGCTGCACGCGGCGCAGCTCGCCGCCAAGACCGAGCTCGCCCACGAACACCGTGCGCGGATCGGCCGGCTTGTCGCGGAGCGCCGACGCCAGCGCGACCGCGAGAGCAAGGTCGGCCGCCGGCTCTCGCACACGGAGGCCACCGACGAGATTCACGTACACATCGTGGCTGCCGAGTGAGAGACCCGCGCGTTTCGCCAGCACCGCGAGAAGTACCGCGACGCGCTGGGGATCCGCGCCGTTCACGGTGCGACGTGGAAGACCGAAGCTCGTCAGAGTAACGAGCGCCTGCACCCCGACGAGCAGGGGGCGCGTGCCCTCGACGGTCGGAACCACGACGCTTCCGGCGACTCCACGGCTCCGTTCCTCCAGGAAGACCTCCGAGGGATTCGTCACTTCGCGCAGGCCCGACTCCCCCATCTCGAAGACGCCGACCTCGTCGGTGGAGCCGAAGCGGTTCTTCGTCCCGCGGAGGATCCGGAAGGCGTGGAATCGCTCGCCCTCGAGATAAAGGACGGCATCCACGATGTGCTCGAGCACGCGCGGCCCCGCCACCGCGCCCTCCTTCGTTACATGGCCCACGAGGAAGATCGGCACGTCGTCCCCCTTCGCGACCTCGAGGAGACGCGCCGTGCACTCGCGCAGCTGTGAGACGCCGCCCGCCGCCGACCCGATGGCGTCGGACGACATCGTCTGGATCGAGTCGATGACCGTGAAGATCGGCCGCATGCGGCGGATCGCCTCAATGACCGTGCCGAGATCCGTCTCGCTCAGCACGAAGATGCTGCCGCCCTCGATGCCAAAGCGGCGCGCGCGCAGCTTGATCTGCGCCGCGGACTCCTCGCCGGATACATAAAGGACGCTGCCGCGCTGCGCGAGCGATGCCGAGGCCTGCATGAGCAGCGAGCTCTTGCCGATCCCAGGGTCGCCGCCGAGCAGAACGAGCGAACCCCGCACGATGCCGCCGCCCAGCACGCGATCGAATTCGCCAAGGCCAGTCGCGATGCGCTGCTCCGCGTCGGCCGGGACCTCGTTCAGCGCGATGGGCTCCCGAGGCGCGCGTGTTACACCACGACCCTTGGGGGGAGCAACCACGCGCTCCTCTACCAGTGTGTTCCAGCCATCACATGACGGGCAGCGACCGGTCCACTTTGGCGCCTGGGCGCCGCAGTTCTGACATACGAAGGCCGTCTTCGGTTTAGCGGGCATCGACTGAAGTATCGGACGTCGGTATCAGATGAGTAGCGCGCACGCCGTTAACTCGGAAAGCGTCCTCTAAACCGCTGGTAGTACTCGCGTACTACTCCTATAGTCCCGTCCGTCGGCTAGCGCATACCAAGCGAATGCCGCCAGCGAGTGAGAGGGACGGGGCAGGTTGGGAATTCGGCGATCGCGAGTATTCCTCGTTGCCGTACTGACGTTCGCCCAAATCGCGACGCAGACGCCGGTCGCTCTCTTTCCGATTCTGGCGAGCCAGGCACCGACGCAGGCGGCGGCCGCGGCACCCGCCGGCCGCGTGTACG
>JANMSU010000050.1:0-2194 GCA_031389835.1 Chloroflexota bacterium | reverse complement strand
CGAAAGCGACGGCGAAGCGCAATCTCGCGATGTGGTCGTACTCGGCCGCCGGGCTCGAGGTGAAGTCGCAGCACGAGCTGCTCGAGCGGTTGCGCGCGCTCGGGGTCCGCACCAATCCGCACTTGAAGCGCGCGAAGGATGCTGATGACGCTCTCGCATTCATCGAGACCTGGAAGGAGAAGCGCCACGGCCTCGATTACGGCACCGACGGCGTCGTCGTCAAGGTCGACCGCGTCGAGGATCAGGAGCGGCTCGGGTACGTCGCGCACAATCCGAAGTGGGCGATCGCGTTCAAGTTCCCAGCCGAGCAGGCGACGACCATCGTCGAGGAGATCAAGGTCTACGTCGGACGGACCGGCGTGTTGACGCCGGTCGCGTGGCTCGCGCCGGTCCTCGTCGGTGGCACTACGGTGCGGCGCGCGACACTGCACAACCTCGACGAGGTGCGGCGCCTGGATGTGCGCGTCGGGGACAGCGTGGTCATCCAGCGCGCGGGCGAGGTGATCCCTGAGGTGATGCGCGTGGCGCACGAGGTGCGCGCGAAGGGCAAGTCGTATCCGGAGTTCGCGATGCCCGAGCGCTGCCCCGAATGCGGCGGCGCGGTCGAGCACGCCGAAGGGGAGGTTGCGTACCGCTGCGCGAATCCCGACTGCCCTGCGAAGACCGGGCAGCGCATCGGTCATTTCGTCGGTCGCGGTGGCTTCGATATCGAGGGCATGGGCTGGGCGCTGATCGCGCAGCTCCAGGAGAAGGGCCTCGTGGCGAATCCGGCGGATGTCTTCTTCCTCACGAAGGAGCAGCTGCTGGAGCTCGACCGTTTCGCCGAGAAGAGCGCGACGAACATCTTCGGCCGCATCCAGAACGCAAGGAACAGGCCGCTCGCGCGAATGCTCAACGCACTCGGCGTCCCGCACGTTGGCTGGACCACCGCGGAGGATCTCGCGCACTGGCTCGTGGGGCGCCTCCCAGCGGACTCCTCGTTCGGTGAC
Source organism: Chloroflexota bacterium (assembly GCA_031389835.1). Classification (GTDB taxonomy): domain Bacteria; phylum Chloroflexota; class Limnocylindria; order P2-11E; family P2-11E; genus CF-39. The sequence goes on along the minus strand of JANMSU010000050.1, from coordinate 1,205 downwards.
GTTCTGCGGGTGCTGCGCGCGGCGAGCGCGGACGAGCTGCAGCAGATTAACGGTGTCGGCGAGGTCGTCGCGCACAGCATCAGCGAGCACTTCCAGAAGCCAGAGGAGCAGCGCTTCATCGACAGACTCGCCGAAGCGGACCTCCGACCGATCCTCCCCGCACCACGTCCGGTCGCAGCATCCGCCGGCCCGTTCGCGGGGAAGACCGTCGTCTTCACCGGAACGCTAGAACGTCGCTCGCGCGAAGAAGCGGAGACCATCGTGCGCTCGCTCGGTGGAAAGACGACATCTTCCGTCAGCGCGAAAACGGACCTGCTCGTCGCGGGACCCGGCGCGGGCAGCAAGCTGGAGAAAGCAAATCAGCTGGGTGTCAAAGTGGTAGACGAGGCGACCTTCGACGCTATGCTCCGTTAGGCATTCAGGAAGGGGTTCAGACCGCACTTGTACCAACCGCAAACGCAGACAAGACCGTCGGCACCCGCCGCGTCTGGCCCCGCGATGCACCCGGAAATGCCGGCCATCCCGCTGCCCCCGGAGCCGCAGACCATCGAGCAGACCGGTCTGACGCTCGGCTTCCTCGCGGACCTCGCGCTGAAGACGCTGTATCTGCGCGGCCAGATGTCGATGGCCGACCTCGCGGGCGCGCTCGGTCTCGGTATCCAAGGCGTGACCGACAAGATCATGGATTTCCTGAAGGCAGAGCGTCTGGTCGAGATCCGCGGCGGCGCGGGCCTTTCGTCTGCGTCATACCAGTTCGTGATCGTCGACCGCGGCTCCGAGAAGGCGCAGGAAGCGCTCGGGCGCAGCCAGTACGTCGGCAAGGCGCCGGTGCCGCTCGCGACCTACATCGCGGCCGTGCAGCGCCAATCCATCTCGAACATCCACGTAACTCCTGAGGACCTCGCGCGCGCGTTCGCGCACATGGTCATCCCGCGCGAGACGCTCGCGCAGCTTGGACCCGCCGTGAACTCCGGAAAGTCGATCTTCCTGTTCGGCCCGCCCGGCAACGGCAAGACCACGATCGCCGAGGTCCTCGTCTCACTTCTGAGAGGTGAGGTCGTTCTCCCATACGCGGTAGAGATCGACCAGCAGGTCATCAAGATCTTCGATCAGGTCTACCACCGCCCGGTCATGGAGCAGGCCGCGTCCGACCGGCTGCGCTTCGACCACCGGTGGATCATCAGCAAGCGGCCCATCGTCATGAC
>JANMSU010000042.1:0-7746 GCA_031389835.1 Chloroflexota bacterium | reverse complement strand
CTGGCCGTCCGTTTGGGGGATCAGAGCGGTGACGAATGACTGCCTAACGGGCTCCGAAGAGCTTCAGTCCGCCACGCGCCTGCGCTTGCTTGCCCGCCGGCACCGCGGCGGTGTCGGCTTGAGCGACCTTCTGCGCGAGCGAGAAGATGTCCTTGGCGACCTGGCTGTCACGGTGGCTGATGACGAACGGGACCCCGCGGTTGACGGCCAGGACGAGGGTCCGGCCATCCGAGACGATCGTGTGCGGGATCTTGCGGCCGAGGCTCGCCTCGACGTCCGAGGCCTTGATGCCGCCGGAGCTGTCGTTACGGTTGGCGACCAGCTGCACTTTCGCCTCGTCGTAACCCAGCTTCTCGACGACCTCCATGAAGACGCGGACGTTCTTGAGGCTCGTGATCTCGAGGGTCATGAGCGTCAGGATCACGTCGGCTACGTCGAGCATCGTTATCACCTGCTCCTGGAATGACGGCCAGGTGTCCACGACGATGTAGGCGTAGCGCTCCCGCAGGAGCTCGAGAACGTGCTTCAGGTGCGCGCCGGTGATGAGCTCGGTGGACTCCGGCGTCGGCGGCGCGAGCATCACTTTGATACCGGTGGAGTGCTGGACGAGGATGGACTCGACGACGTCCGAGTCGGCCGTCTCGAAAGAGCCGATGAGGTCGGCGATCGTCTTGGCCTTCGGGCTCATGTTGAGGATCACGGCGATGTCGCCGAACGGGAGACTCCCGTCCACCAGGACCACGGGCTTGTTCGTGATCTGGTGGAGCGCGACGGCGAGGTTCGTGGCGATGGTCGTGCGGCCGACACCGCCTTTCGGGGAGAAGAACGTGATGATCTTGCCGATCTCGCGGCCCGACGCCGCCACCGCCGCGGGCGCTCCAGGCGCGGCCACAGGCGCGACCGGCGCGTACCGCGCTCGGCGGACCTTCTCGAGCTCGTGGACGTGCCGGATCGAGTTGATCAGCTCGTCGGCGGAGAATGGCTTGACCAGGAACTCGCGCGCGCCAGCGAGCATCGAGCGGCGGAGATAGTCCTGCTCGCCCTGGACGCTCATCATGATGATCGGCGACTCGGGGACGGTGTTCGAGATGATCTCGGTGGCCGTGATCCCGTCCATGTCCGGCATGTTGATGTCCATGAGGATCACGTGAGGCCGGTGCTGCTTGGCCATGTTGACGGCTTCCTGCCCGCCGCCGGCGGTGCCGGCAACCTCCATGTCGGGCTCGAACCCGATCAGCTTCGCGAGGTTCTCTCGCGTGTCGGCGATGTCGTCGACGATGAGAATGCGGATCTTTTCGCCGTCAGCCAAGCGTCATCGCTCCCCTTCGCGGTGTCTGCGCGAGTCTAAACGGTCACTTGGATGTAGCCCGTCGCCTCGAGGGCGAGCGCGAGCAGTCCGCCTATACCCAGCGCAACGCCATACGGGATGGACGATTTGAGGATCGTCGCAAGCGTGTTCGGCGCCGCACCTGCGGCTGGGCGGGCAAGCCTTCGCGACACGATGAAGCCGACGGCAAGGACGCCGCCGATAAGAGCGCCGTACACAGCCGCGTAGAGAAGAAAGTTGATGCCGCGCAGCGCGCCGATCGCCATGAGGAGCTTGGCGTCACCGGCTTTCAGGCCGCCCGCGGCATAGAACGGATAAGAGATCGCGAAGGCGAGGATGAGCGCCGCGACGTGATCGACGAGCCCGCCGGTGAAGAGCCCGCCCGGCAAGGCTTCAAACGCACCGAGCACGATGCCCGCGAGCATCGCCGGGTAGGTGAACGCATTCGGGATGCGTAGGAACCGCCAGTCCGTGTACATGACCGTAACGAGAAGCGCGGCGAGCACGACGTTCTCGATGACCCGCACGACCTCGAGGCTCAAGATCTAGGCGCTCCTCTTTAAAGATGATGAGCGGCGCCGGTTAGGGCGCCGCTCATCGCATTGACAGTATTTCGCGAGCTAGGTGAGGTTGTTGCCGATGTTGCTGAAGATGTTCTGGATCTGGCCCCGCAGGAAGACCATCGCGACGATGACGGCAATGGCGATGACTGCGATGATGAGTGCGTACTCAACCAGGCCCTGTCCGTCCTCTTCACGGATGAATGCGAGCATTTACGTTCCCCCTTTCTCGATCCCTATGGGCGGGTGCCCCAAGGTGGCCGTGAGTGTGCCTGTCCAGGCGGTCCGGCAACCAGTAGGAAGGTCGTACTAGGAGCGTTTTGCCAATGAATCTAGACTCCGGGCCGAGGAAGGGAGCCCGAATACATGGCAGTTGAGGCTACGGCGGTCTCCGCGACTACCAACAGGGCCGGCTTTTGGATCCGGACATTTGCCTACATTATCGATGCGATCGGCCTCGGCATCGTGTCCGGGGTCATCGCGACCATCATCGGTGGTGGTCCCGCCGGGTTGGACACAACGTCGAACGGCTTGAGCATTCTCTTTGGACTCGCGTACTTCTCCTACTTCTGGTCCGCCCAGGGTGGCGGTCAGACGCTCGGCATGCGCGTGCTCAATCTGAAGGTCGTGCGCACCGACGGATCTGCGCTGACGATCACACAGGCAGTGATCCGCTACTTTGGACTCTTCGTGTCGTTCCTTTGTCTGTTCATCGGCGTCATCTGGGTCGCGTTCGACGCTGACAAGCAAGGTTGGCACGACAAGATCGCGGGCACCTACGTCATCAGGACCTAAGTTCCCTTAGAGCCGCTCGCACGCGGCCGTGACGCGGACGTGCACGCGCTCGACGCGCGTACCGTCCTTCGTCGTTATCGCCGGCGCGATGTTCCGGCCGGCGAGGTCGCCGTCATGCGGTACGTGCGCGGGCACGGCTTTCCCGCGCCCGAGGTCATCAGCGTCGACGGAGCCGATCTCGTCCTCGAGCGCGCGACGGGGTCCACGATGCGCGTCGACCTCGCCCGCAGGCCCTGGACGCTGGTCCACCACGCGCGTCTGCTCGCCGATCTGCAGCGACGGCTGCACCGCATCGCCGCGCCGGAGTGGCTGCCCGCGATCGGACCGGGCGGCGCGGTGATCCATCTCGACCTTCACCCGGAGAACGTGCTGCTACACGGAAATGGCGCGCTCGTCATCGACTGGGCGAACGCCCGCGCCGGCCACTGGGCCGACGACGTCGCGCAGACTGTTGTCATCCTCGCGGCCGCGGATCTGCCGCGCGCGACGATGCTCGCCATACGCGCGTTCCTGTGGGTCTACCTCGCGGGCTTCGATCGCGCCGTCGTGCGCGCGCACCTGCCGGCGGCCATCGCGCGTCGCATGGGTGACCCGAATATGACGACGCGCGAGCGCGAGCTCATTCCGCTGGTCCGCGTCTAGGAATCGCAGGGAGATCCCCCTGCATCCCCCCGGGCATCGCAGGGGGAGAACCCCCTGCAACCCCCCGGGCATCGCAGGGGGAGAACCCCCTGCAACCCCCCTGGAGTACGGCTCGATTTAGCTCTCGTGCCAGTTGAGGAGGTTCAGCTCCGCGTCGTACTCGAACGTCCCGTGGAATGTCGACCCGTTCTCCAGAAGACGCGGGAAGAAGATCGCGTCCGCCGGCGGGATCGGGAGCTTCGTAACCTCATCCACCGGCACCCAGCGAAACTCGCCGATGCCGGGCGCGGGCGTGAACGTGCCGTCGAATTCCCATGCGACGAAGATGAACGTGAGCCACTGGTAGTCCGCGCGGGGTGACGTCTCGGTCATCACCGCCCGAAGCACCGGTCGCTCGATGGCGAGCCCGGTCTCCTCGCGCATCTCGCGCACCGCGCACTCGGCCGGGGACTCGCCGTGCTCGAGCTTGCCGCCGGGCGCGACCCATAGCCCGCGGTTTGGCTCGGTCGTCCGCCGCAGCAATAGCACCTGTTCGTCGCGCAGCGCGTACACCAGCGTCGCGAGCTTGAGTGGCGGCTTCGCTATGGCGACGCGTGGGCGACTCGGGATCCAGCGTGGAACGTGCTCGAGGTACGCGTCGTATGCGGGACCGAAACGTCGCTGCAGCGTCGGCTCCTCATAGAGGATCACGAGGAAGTTCAGGAGGATCGCCACGACGACGCCCCAGAGGAGCAGCGCCACCGATCCGTAGAACATCGCCTCCCCGAGCAGGATGGTCAGGACCGCGACGTACATCGGATTGCGCATCCATCCGTACAGGCGACCGGTGACGAGGCGGTGCGGTGGATCGTACGGAGCTGGCGTCCCTTCGCCTTCGACGATGAACCCGGCGAAGCACCACGCGAGGATCGCGATGCCGAGCACCAGCGGCACGAGGCCGACCAGGCGGAGCACGCCGCCTTCGCCGTCGATGCCTGTCGCGCTGAGGATGAGCGCCGGCACCAGCACGATCACGGCTGCCGGCAGCAGCGCGCCAAAGACGAGCGTTCTTAGGAATCGGCCACCCACTCACGCGGAGAGTAGCGATAGCAGCGGCGGACCAAGAAACACGACGAGCAGCGCTGGAAGGATCGTGAGCGACAGCGGGAACAGCATCAGCACCGGCAGACGCCTCGCCGCGGCCTCGGCTCGACGGCGCTCAGCGGTGCGGAGCGCGTCGGCCTGTATGACAAGCAGCTCGGCGAGCGGCGCGCCGAAGCGGGTAGCCGCGACCACCAGAGCGGCGACGCGCGCCTCATCGCCGCCGTGTCCGAATCCGCTAAGCGCGTCGGGCAGCGAACGCCCGAGGGCGAGATCGGCCAGGAGCCTGCGCGCGTCGGGCAGGCGACCGAAACGCGGCGCGCGCTCGACCAGCGCGGCCAGCGAACGCTCGAACGTGAGCCCTGCCTCCAGGCCAACAACGACAGCGTCGAGGAAGGTCGCAAGGTCGGCCGGCGGCGCGGTCGCGCGAACGATGCGCCAGAGCCAGAGCGCACCAACGATCTCCAGCGTCACAGCGATGGCGAGGAGACCGACCCCGTCGCCCAGGAAGATCGCCGCGTAGTCCGGTGTCGCGAGCGCGAAGAACAGGCCGCCGACCGGCGCGAGCGCGACGAGCACGATCGCTGACACGCGACCTTGCGCGGTGAGCGCCGCGCGCTCGTCCTCGAGCGCGAGCCTGCCGCGCATGAGCGCCGCGACGCGAGCGAGACTGCGGCCCACGCGCCCGCCGCTGCGTGCGAAGGCAGTGAGCACCACCGTCAGTGGGGCGACGTCCTCGTCGGGCACGACGCCCGCGTAAGCGCCGAGCGCATCGCCGACGGGTGCGCCGAGCATGAGCGCCGACGCGGCGCGACGGGTCGGGGCCGCGAGGCCGGGCGGCAGTGTTGGCGCGACCTCGACGAGCGCGACCGGAAGCGAGAGTCCGCTTGCGAGCGCTGCGGCCACTGCGTCAACGAGGGCGGGAAGCGCGGAGCGTGTCTCGCGGCGGGTGCTCCCGCGACGCACGCTCTTCGCAACGCGTCGGGCCGCGTCGACAAGCGGGCGGCGGTCCAGCAGTGCCGCGGCGAGCGCCGTCGCGGCCCCCAGAGCGAGGAGCATCGTCACACCGCCACGCTCCGCATCGCGTAACCGTCGCCGTCAGTTGCGATCAGCTCCGCGATCTCGACGATGCGACGCCGACCATCCTCGCCGCGCTCCTGGTGCACGACCAGATCGATGCCGCGCCTGATCTGCTCGCGGATCGCGGCGAGCGGCAGGTCCACACCGCCCATTAGCGCCATCGTCTCGACGCGGAGAAGCGCGTGGTACGCGCCGTTCGCATGCGCGGTCGTGAGCGATCCACGATGGCCGGTGTTCATCGCTTGGAGCATGTCGAGTGCCTCGCCGCCGCGGACCTCGCCGACGACGATGCGATCGGGGCGCATCCGCAGCGCGGCACGCAGGAGCGCGCGCACATCGACGGCACCCGTCCCCTCGACACTGGGCGTTCTCGTCTCGAGCGCAACGACATTCGGCTGCGGCATCCGAAGCTCGGCCGCGTCCTCGATCGTGATCACTCGCTCGCGCTCGCCGATCGCGTACCCGAGCGCGTTAAGCGTCGTCGTCTTGCCGCTCGAAGTACCACCCGAGACGAGGATCGTTCGCCGCTGCCGCACCGCCGAGACCAGCAGCTCCATCGTCTCGCGCGTGCACGTGCCCAGGCGCACGAGGTCGTCCGGCGTCAGCGGACGGCTCGCGAAGCGGCGGATCGTGAGCACGGGGCCGTGGAGTGAGATCGGCGGGATCACCGCGTGCACGCGCGAGCCGTCGGGCAGTCTCGCGTCGACGAGCGGCGTCGCCAGATCGATCCGCCGTCCAAGGGGCGCGACCAGCCGCTCGATGAGGACCAGGATCTCGTCGGGATCCGCGAAGCGGATGCCGGTCTCTTCGAGGCGGCCATCGCGTTCCACCCACACGCCTCGCGTCCCGTTGACCATCACCTCGCTCACGCGCTCGTCGCGCAGGAGCGGAGCGAGCGCAGCGAGCCCGAAGAGCCGGTCTTCGAACCAGCGCTCGAGGTCGCGCAGCTCGCCGGACGGTATGACCACACGCTCCGATGAGAGTGCCGCTCGCAGCGCAGCCGGAAGCTGATCGCGTCGAGGCCGCCCGTCCTCCGCTTCGCGCAGGAGTGCGACGATCGCGCACTCGAGCCGAGCGCGAACGCTGTCCGATGTCACGAGGCGTCGAGCGCGAGGAGCTCAGCGAGCTCGTCATAGGCGCGGCCGAGCGCGCCACCCACCGCGCGGCGGCCGGAGAGCGCCGAGCCGACCGAGGCTTCATCGCGTGGCAGCGCGCGGAAAGCGACGTGCTCCCCGATCCGCGCGGTACGTGACTGCGACGCGAGCAGCCACGCGCTGCTGGGGACCTCACTCGTGTCGAGCGTCGCAAGGGAAAGCGGGTCGTCGTACGAGAGCAGCAGGACGCGGTCGGCGAGGCCAGCGAGCGCGCGGCCGCGATCATCCGCAAGCACCGGCGCGTCGACGAGCACGAGCTCCGCCAGAGACGAGGCCGCGCGCACCGTCGATTCCGCAAGTGCGCGTGTGGGCACGACCGGCGCGCCGCCGATGATGCGCAGCCCCGCACTCTCGGTGGCCACCACCGCGAGGTGATCTCCGGTGAGCTCATCAGTGAGCCCTTCGAGCTCGGTCCAGGCGCGCGGCGCGCACTGCAACCACCACCCGAGCGCGCCAGTCCCCGTGGCATCGACGGCGGCGACGCTGATTCGGGCGGCGAGACGTCGCGCGAGATTCGCGACGAGGAGGCTCCGTCCGACACCACCACGCGCGGCGGTGACCACGACGACGCGCGTCGAACGTCGCGGCGTCCGCGGTAGTGCGGCGACAACGAGCGGTCCAAGAGCCGCGGGTTCGCAGGTCGCCGCGATCGATGACGTGTCGTATCCGAGCGCCGTTGCGAGCGCACGCTCTGCTTCGCCGCCGACCGAGACGCGCGGGATGCCGGACTCGATCCCCGCGGCAGCGATGCAGGCGACGGCATCGCGCAGATCGACCAGCACGAGGTCGGGCCGACCCGCGTCACAGGGATCGAGACCGAGTGCGGCCGCTGCCGCACGCAGATCGTCGCCGCCGCAAATCACGGCGCGCGGGCTCACGCCGTCGGCGTCAGCGTGTTGAGCGCAGGAGCGGCACGAGCATGAGCCCGCCGCCGCGCGCGATCGCGATCGCGCTGGCCCCTTCTTCATCGAGCTCGAGCACCAGACCGCGCTCGTCGACCGTCACGACGCGGGCGGCGTACGCGACGGGCACCGCATACGCGCGCTCACCCTGGCGCACGGCGAGAACGTCGATCAGATCGCCGGCGCTGACTCGCGGCACGGGCGCG
>JANMSU010000040.1:0-31889 GCA_031389835.1 Chloroflexota bacterium | reverse complement strand
GAGCGGAAGACGGGATTCGAACCCGCGACCCCGTCCTTGGCAAGGACGTGCGCTACCGCTGCGCCACTTCCGCGAGAACCCTGCTGAGACGAGATTATACCGTTAACGCCCCCGTCTTCGAGGCTGGGCACGCTTGAAGCGCTCGACTTCTGATGGCGTGATCAACCAGCTCCAGCCGATCCGCTCTCCCCGAAGCCGCCCTGCCCGAAGCCAGCGCCGCACAAGCTCCGGATGCCGGTCGAGTCTTTCCGCCACCTGATCGACGGTTAAGCGCTTCACGTGACGATTCCACCCCTCTCCGTTGTAAGATGCTACTTAGTCGATTCCTCGGCGCCGATTCGCGCGCTTAGCTCAAGGCCGGCAGCGTCGAGGCGTAAGGTCCGCGGCAAAGTTCGTGATCGCCTAACCGCAGCGCGCTACTGGCTCGGGATCGTCCAGTCATTCGGCACGATCTGGATCCACGTCTGGCCCGGCGCGAGCCGCACCGATTCGCCAGCACTATTGGTCAGCGTGAAGACGTCGAAGATGTCCGGGCGCGTCCAGGTGACTTCCTGACGGCGGCCATCGCGGAAGACGATGCCCGGTCCCGTGCCGGTGAGGGCCATATCAAGCTTCTGGTTGCCCGCGGGGTCGAGTCCGAACGCGCTCGTGAAATACACGTTGGTCAGGATCACGACGATGTTCTTCGCGGCAACCGGCTCGCGATTCTCCCCATCGATCTCCCGCAGGCCGTTATTGAACCGCGCGTACGTGCGCGACCCCGCGTCGTATTGATAGCTGACCCCGAACAGCGCCCGATAGGGGATCGTGATCGCGCTCGCGGCCACGCTCGTGGCGAACCCACCCGCGAGCGGGTCGGACACGGTTGGCGGAAGGAAGTCCCATGGGGCAACTCGCGCCGGCTGATCCGCGTCCGGCGCGGCAAGGATCGCACCCTGGAGGGCCTGGTTCGTCGTGAAGTAGTTGTACGGGGCGGGGCGGAAATTCACGCGGTAGCCCCATCCGTAATTTGGCCGAAGGTCGATGTATCGCTGCGCGACGGCGTCGTCGTAGTTCAGCGACATGAGCTCCTCGGGGCCGCCACCCGAATACACAAGCGCGCCATCTAGGCTCGGCACGATCGGCAGGTCGGTCATGCGCACGCTTCGCACCGAACCGAGCACGTCGGGGTCGCGTGACTGGTACACGGCCGCAAGTCGCGTCGTGAGACCCTCGACGAGCCATTCGTAGACCTGATCGGCGAAGCGGATGCCGTAATGCGGCCGGGCGGTCGGGTTGTTGTCGATCTTCACATACAGCGGGCGTTTCGTCGCGGAGCCGCCACCGAGCGGAAGGCCGGTGAGTGGCCAGCGCGGGCAGAGCACCGCTTCGGTCGTGGCCGTCAGCCTGAACGACGTGCCGAGATTGCGCAGCAGCGCGCTGCGCGCCTGCACGCCGTCCGTCGGCGCGAGTCCAAGCGCATCGACCCTGCGGTCGCCGTTCCAGTCGCCGACGAGCAACGCCGTCGCGCCTGCACACGCCGAGGCCGGTGGCAGCGTGGCCCAGCCGGTCCAGCTGTTCGAAGGCTTGAAGGAGGCCGCTGCGTCGAACACGTGGACCTTCGCGCTGCCGTCGGCGTCTCCGTAGATCGACAGAAGGTCGTCCTTGAAGTCACCGGTAACGTCGGCGGCGACGATCGATGCGCGGCCCAGGTCGTATTCGCCCTCGGCTGTCTCGTACACCTTCGACTGCAGCACGAGTCCGGTCGGCGTCGCGTCAAAGATGTCCACGTACACCCGCGAATTCGGCTGCTGGTGCAGCGCTGCGAGTTGGTGCGCGCCAGAAGAGCGCGTGAAGCGCCCAACGGCGAAGCGCACCTTCGAGAGGTCGACCTTCTGGCGCCCGGACGCAATGACGCCCTGCGTGCCGCCGAACGTCAGCTTCGTGCCGCTCGACTCGAAGTAGTGGATTCGCATGTCGAAGTCTTCGTTCTGGTACGCGACGAGCACCGCGTCGCGATCGCCCGGCGCGAACTTGCCGGCCATCACGTAGCGCGCGCGGCTCCAGAGGTACTCGTCACCGCCCCACCACTCTTCGGGTGGCATGAACGCCGTTCCCGTGGACTTGAAGACGTACAGCTTGGAACGGTGCTCACCTGCGTCGAACAGCGCGACGAGATCGTCTTTGCCGTCGAACGTCAGGTCCGCGACCGCAAACTTCGCGCGCGCGAGGTTGAAAGAGCGTGGGGCAGTCGTGAGCCAGGTCGTATCGGAGAACGTCTCGCCATCCGCGTTGGCCTCACGGACGGTGATCTTCACACTCGAGTCGCGAAGCGGATCCTGCAACAGCGCGATCTGCGATTTGCCGGGCCCGCTGAACGCGCCACTCGCGGCGACACTCGCGCCGAACACACCGACGGAGCGCACGTCGGTCAGCGGACGCGGCGTCGGTGAAGGAGTCGGGCTCGGTGCCGCCGACGCGGCCACCTCCGAGGGTCCGGGGCTGGCCGTCGGGAAGAGCGACGAGCAGGCCGAGAGGACAGCGACCGACAGGGCAAGCAGCCTTACGGTGGCGCGACCATAGGACCGCCGCTGCGGCACGCTTGGAGTTTGGCGCATCGGCCATGCCAATCTGTGCCGAGGGCCAGAATTGAACTGGCGACACATGGTTCTTCAGACCATTGCTCTACCAACTGAGCTACCTCGGCGAGAGCCTCATTTTACTCGGAAACCCGCACGCGGATCGAACGTCTGCGCGAGCAATGGTTTGGAGGACTATGTGCGCTGCCTGAGCTATGGTCTACGCGATCGGGCACGACATCGACGAGACCATTGCTCTCTCACGCAGTATCGAAACTCCTCGACCATTGTCCTTCCTAGACCATGTGCACCCGGTTTGCGCAAGGTCTCACGTGGAGAGGACGTGTCCGTTAGACCATGGGTCGATTAGACGGAAGTCGCTGGCCATTCGTGGCGCGAACCCGATTCCTAGCAATGCGCCGCTAAACTCAGTCCTGGGTAGTAACGCACGGCTCGGCTATCTGAGGTAGAGGTAGTCGCACCCGCTGTCGCACAAGTACGTGACGGCGCCGGTCCTAAGATCGACCACGCCCGCACGGTAAGCCCACTCCTCGCCAGGGCGCACCGGGGCATCCACGTCGAAGCTCATGAATCTGCCGTCGCCCGAGAGTCCCGCCGCCATCGCCCCCGCCGACGCGAGCCGCGGTAGCAGCATCCTCCGAAGCAGACGGCCCGACGGATCGAAGACGTACGCGTTCTGCGGCGCCGCGGGTCCGGACGCGATGACAAAGATCTCGTCGTTCACGGAGCCCAACGCGAGCACCGGGCGGCGCACGGCGATCGGTACAACGGCGATCGGGCTCGGGCGCGCGCCAGGTGTGCCCACGTAGAGCTCCAGCGTGCCGGCCTCGCGATCGCATTGACCGATCACGATCCGGCCATCGCGAAGGAAGCCGAACGCCCTCGCGGAACGACCGCTCGCGTCGACGATGTCGACGAACTGGCGGGTCACGAGGTCGTACAGCTTTTCGATGAATCCGCACTCGATCGCGTCGGACGGCCCGACGCCCACGGCTGTCCACCGTCCGCCGGGCGCCATCCAGAATGCGTGCGCAGGGAAGTTTTCGTCGATGTGGCGCTCGAGCGCGCCGGTTCTCACGTCGACTGTGACGTATGACGGTTTGTACGCCTCGTGCGTTGCCGCGCCGCCCGGTGTCGCGGACACGATGGCCAGGACCGTGTCGCGGCCGATCCAGCCCAACGGTCTTGCGGTGTAACCGTCACCCACGTCGGCGATCGGCCGAAGCCTGCCGGACTGATCACCCAGGTACAGCTGGCTGCGGTTGCTCACGATGATGTGCTGGCGGTCTGGCGACCACGGGCCGTGGTACACGAGCGGGCCGACCATGTCCGGCGTCGTCTGTCGGCCGTGAGCGTCGCCCGACGCGACCTGCAGCCGCACCGGCACCGCACTGTCGCCCGCGGTGTGATCGTGGTAATAGCCGACCCACTCCGGAGCGACGAGGATCCGCTCCATGTATCTCGTGAGCTCGGCGGCGGCACGCTGAAACTGCGGCGAGGTCACCGCCGTGATCAGCACGAGCAGCAGCGCGGCAGCTAGCAACATGTTCGGAACGCGGACGAGCGACGGCGTCGCCGTTGCGCGCAGACCGGTCGGCTCCTCCGGGACCGGCAATGCGTCGAGCGCTATCACCAGACGATGCGCGATCTCGTCGTGCTCGATTGGCTCGCTCATCGGTGTCCCTCCAGATCGCGGAACCGCGCGGCCGCACGGCTGATCGCCGCGGACACGGTGCCGCGGGGCAGATGCATGTAGGCCGCGATCTCGTCCTGCGTCATCCCGACGTAGTGCTTCGCGAGCAGCAGCTCACGTTCGCGGCGCGTGAGCGCGTCGAGGACACGGCGGATGTCCGCGCGCTGCAGCGCGCGATCGAGCTCGGACTCGCGCGGCGCGGACATGAGGCCGAGGCGTCGGAGGACCCGCGCGCGGCGATGATGACTACGCAACCGGTTGAGCGCGATCGTGAAGAGCCAACCTTCGACGTTCGCGAGGCGCGACGGCGAGCGCCGCAGGGCCGCACCGAAGGCATCCTGGATCGCGTCCTCGACGCCGTCGTAGCTGCCGGTCGCCGCACTGAGGGCGCGCACGAGCGACGGTCGAGTGCGCTCGTACACAGCTTCCCACGCGGCCTCGGCGGGCTTGGCCTGACTCCTGGTCGCCTCGACGTCAGCCACCACGCACAGTAGACGCGCGAGTAGCCGATTTCGCTGCACGGGAACCGCGGTGGGCCCCTCAAAACAGCGCTGGCACGAGGTGGCGTATGCGCGCCTTGTTCGAGCGGGCGTCCCTCTAGGGGACGCTTGACCAGACACGGCGTGTCGGATCGAAGACCCATGTGTCACTCATGAATTGCCCACGGTCAACGCCGCCGCCGAAGAGGACGATCGCGCCCGAGTCCGAGTCGTAGGCCATCGCGTGCCAGCCGCGCGCGCTCGCCGTCGGCTGCGGTGTGAGCTCGGCCCACGTGTTCGTGTCGTAGTCGTAGGTCCAGGTGTCCCCAAGTGGCTTCTCGCCCAAGCCGGCCCCGCCGAACAGGATCATCCGATCGCTCTTGGGGTCGTAGGCCATCGCGTGATAGAGCCTTCCCGGCGGGTTCTTCGCCGGACGCATTTCCGTCCAAGTGTTCGCGCCGAAGTCATACGCCCAGGTGTCCGCCAGTTGCCCGCCGCCGAAGAGGATGGTTCGGTCCGACGCGTCGTCGTACGCCAACGCGTAATAGCGCCGGCCCGACGGACGGGTTTGCGGGAGCCGATTCGTCCACCCGCCCGTGTCGACGTCGTATGACCAGGTGTCGCCGTTGGTGTCCAGAACGATGAGCCGATCCGCCCTCCGGTCGTAGGCACCACGTGCGGCGTCGAACGGCGACGGCCGGCCCGTTTGCGGTCGCTCTTCCCACCGGTCAGCGGCCGGATCGTAGGTCCATGTCGCGCTCGCACTCACCTGGTCGAACGCCGAGAACGGGAACGCCAACACAATCGCGCGTCCGGATCTCGCGTCGTACGCGTACGCATCGGCGAGCACGGGTGCGATGCCGCCATCGGCGGCGACCCACTTGCCTCGTCGGAATATCCATGGATCTGCGAGTGCCTTCCCGCCGAGTCTGGGTATCGCGGTCGAGCCCCCGACGAGAAGCACACCGCGGTCACCGAGCCCGATCAAAGCGTGATATCCGCGCGCGGCGGGCGCGGTCGAACGCGGGGCCGGCGAAGCCGTCGGGCCGGTCGCCGCGAGTGCCGTCGGGCTCGCCGACGAAGGCGCGCCCCCACTGCACGCCGCGAGGAGCTGCGCGACGAGCGTCAGCGCTACGACACTCCGAGTCACACTCAATCTCCGACGCGCAGCCGCCGGATTCGGTCGGCGCTGCGGCGTTCCTTCCCCGAGCCACAGGCTACTCCGTAGCGCAAGGGCACGGCGACCGCTCGCGAAGATCCCAATTCGACGCCCTCCTACGTCCGAAGCGGTCCACGCAACCAAAATACGAATGAGCGACGCAACGGACCGTGCAACGTCAGTGTTGTCACGATTGGTCAAGTGCGGCGCCGATGTTTCGGGCGGAGCAAGTTCCCGAAGGTCGACGTCACGCCCGTCAAACGTGCTACGACGACTGGACGGCAAACGTCTGCGCAAGCAATGGTCGCCCGCGGTCGGCTCGCAACCGCACCGAGTAAGGCGCGTCTCACCGCGGCCGCAGGCGCGTCCGCATCGTCGACTGCGCTACATCGGGCTGACGAGCTGGAAGTAGTTGTCGTCCGGGTCGGATAGCGTCGCGACCCAGGTGTTCTCCGGCCATCCATCCATCCGGTAGGGCTCGCGCACGACCTTCGCACCCGCCGCAGTCAGCTTCGCGAAGTCGCCCTTCACGTCCGCGCTCTCGATGTTGAGGAGGATCCGCCCTGGTTGCGGGTTCCGGCCCTTGATCTCGCTGTGTGGACCGACAGTGATCCAGCCATCGCCGATCTTCCAGCCGGCGTACCCGCTGTCCTCCATAGACGGCTTGCCAAAGACTTTCGTGTAGTACTCGGTCAGTCGCTTCGGATCCTCGGAGCCAATAAGAACGCCATTCAGGTTCATGTCGCCATCTCCTCTTTGGTTCGACCGCGGTAGTGCTGGGACCTCATCGTTAACGGGGACCGTCTCCGAACTGGATCCGCGGAATCCGCCGCATGTTATCGCGCCTCGCCTCGGGTCCACTCGAGCAACCTGTCCGTTGACCACGAGTTCACGACCCGGTCGGTGGTCACCCCAGTCTCGACCGCCTTGTCGGCGCCGTAGGCCTGCCACTCCAGTTGACCGGGCGCGTGCGCATCCGTATTGATCGCGAACCGGCAGCCGATCTCGACGGCGAGCTCGAGCAGGTCGTTCGGCGGATCGAGGCGCTCCGGTCGGGAGTTGATCTCGACCGCGGTGTCGAACCGCTCGCACGCACGGAACACAAGCTCGGGGTCGAACTCCGACTGCGGCCGGCCGCGGCCGACCACGTAGCGGCCGGTGCAGTGGCCGAGCACGTCGGTGTGCGGGTTGGCGATGGCGGTGATCATCCGCCGCGTCATCTCCCGCTCTTTCATGCGCAGCTTGGAGTGGACCGACGCGACGACGACATCGAGCCGCCCGAGGATTTCGTCGTCCTGGTCGAGCGTGCCGTCCTCGAGTATGTCCACCTCGATCCCGGTGAGTATCCGGAACGGCGCCAGGTCGTCGTTCAGCGCCGCGACGATCGCGAGCTGTCGCAGCAGGCGCTCGCGCGTGAGCCCATTGGCGATGGTGAGTCGGGGTGAGTGGTCGGTGAGCGCGATGTACTCGTGGCCGAGGTCGCGGGCGGCACGCGCCATCACGTCGATCTCGGCGCCGCCGTCGCTCCACAACGAGTGCACGTGGAGGTCGCCCTTCAGCTGGCCAACGAGCTCGTTGCCCTTGCCGACGGTGAGGACGGTCTCCTCCTCGAGCTTGTCGAGGTACGCGGTCGAGCCGGAGGTGGCGACCTCCGTGATGATCGCCGCCGTCTTGGGGCCGATGCCGCTCAGCTCCTTGAGCGTGCCGGCGCCGACGCGAGCTAAGAGCTCATCGGGCGCGAGGGCTTTCACGATCTCAGCTGCTCGCAGGTAGGCGCTAACGCGGTAGGGCTTCTCCCGTGCTCGGTCGAGCAGGTAGGCGATTCGTTCCAGCGCCTCTGCCGGCTCCATGGGGCAACGCTACCCTCGCCGGCGTAACGACCAAGGGAGCCTTCGCACATCGCGCGGACGGTAAGCGGACGCGTCGCCGAACAAGCACGGGGTCGGCTCGTATCGACTAGGTCAACAGAAGGTCTACATCGCCATGCGCGGCAACGATGCTGCGACCCATATCGGCGTGAAGCCGTGGAAGGAAGCGGGAGTTTCGCCGGCGGATTGGCGCAGAGCACATCGCGCCGTGGTCGATCTGATCGCGGATCTCGTGTGGCGTAGCCGCGGTTCGAAAGAGGCGCGCAGGCTCGAGAAGGATGCCGCCATGCAGCGGCTCAGTCGTATCGCGGAGGGTGATCCGGAGTCAACGCGTTACGGACTGGATCTCGCGCACGCGAACGACGAGCACGCCGAGCGTTAGCGGGTGGGCGACCTCGGGCTCGAACCGAGGACCTTCTCCGTGTAAAAGAGACGCTCTAACCAGCTGAGCTAGTCGCCCGCTACGAGTATGACGGCGACGTCCGCTCGACCGCGAGCCACGGCATCGGCGGCAACGGGAAGAGCCGCACGTTCCGACCTGCCAGGACCAGCGCATCTGCGACGCCCTCCAGGCGACCGAGCTGGGTCGCGAAGAAATCCATGCGCTCCGCATCGCGCTCCCCGAGAGGCCACTCCTGGCCGCCGCGGCGCGCGATCAGCTGCCACAGCTGGAAGTAGTCGCGCGTGATGTCATCCGCTCGCTCCGCCAGCTGGACTTGATAACGGCAACGCGACAGGCGAAGGCTCGCTGTCTCGAACGACGACAGGCGGCCGAGCGCCGCGAGGAAGTCCGCGCGCAGACGCATTGACTCCTCGCTGGTCGGCAGAGCGCGCGACCGCCGATACGTGCGCGCGCGAAGCTTCGCCTGCACCGACAGCTCGCGATGCCGCTCGTCGAGGCGCTTGGCGAAGCGCTCGCCGCCGACTGCGACGGTCGACCAGATAACCGGTGCGCGTGGTGGCATTCGCTCGCGATTATCCTGCCCGCGATGCCGTGTTCAAGACTTCCGCGAATAGCGAGGGCGTGAGATAATGAACGACAGCGCCCTCATTCATGACCTCCTCACGGGCGGTCACACGATCGCCGTTGTCGGCTACTCCACGGATCCCACACGGCCCAGCAACTCTGTTTCTCGCTACCTCCGCGGCCAGGGCTTCAGGATCGTTCCGGTGAATCCAAAGCTACGCAACGCGATCATCGACGGCGAACAGGCGTATGACCATCTGGTCGACATCCCGACCGCCACACGGATCGACTTCGCCGACATCTTCCGGCGTGGCGATTTCCTCGACGCCGTGGTCGACGACGCGATCGCGGCGAAGATCCCCGCCATCTGGTTTCAATTCGAACTCGGCAATATCGCCGCTGCAACGCGCGCGGAGGCAGCGGGTGTAGGCGTCGTCTGGGATCGGTGCACCGCCATCGAGCACCGGCGCCTACGCTCCGGCTAGCGGGAGCGGCTGCGCGGCGTGAGGCTGATCTCTTTCGAGACGTCGTCGCCCGCGGCGACGCGCGACCAGAACGGGTCGAGCTCGACATGGGAGTTCGTCTGCCGGAGCAGCGCGATAAGGGGTGCGAACTTTCGCAGCCGGTACGGCTTGGTGTTCACCTTGACGGTCGAGTCGCGTCCACGCGCGACGAAGAACGGAGCCGACACGCCCGAGTGCGCCCCGGGGTAGCGCTTCGCATCGATGCGCTGGAGCGAACCGATCGGGACGCGCTCCTCGTGCAGTCCGAAGTTCGTGCGGAACACCAGCGCGTCACCTTCGATGGCGAGCGTCGTGAAGTAAGCCTGGTTCACGACGATCAGGATGTTCACCGCGAGGAGGAGCAATCCGATCACGATCATCGCGGGGTCGCCCGCACCAGCGCCGAAGAAGAGCACCGCGAGCGCGGCGAGCGGGAAGAACGTGAAGGTTGGCCAGAGCAGCGTCAGGTCGGGACGGATCGCTGTCACGAAGCGAGTCTAGGTCGGCTGTCAGATCGCTTCGATCGCTAGTCGTCGCTCGACCTCTTGAAGCGCGCTCCGGACGCGTGGATCGTCGTCGTCAACAAGGCGCGCGCGGTAGAAGTCACGGAGCAGGCGTAGGCCGTCCCTGATGGCAAGCGGAACATAGCCGAGGTCGGCGGTCTGGCTCGCGATGCGGAACTCGAGCTCCGCCGCGCGGTAGCAGTTGCGGCACACGAAGATCGCCCGCTCGACCCCGTTATCTAGCACGCGAGTTGGGTGTGCGTCGGCGCTGATGTCCTCAGCACGGCAACGCGGACACCGGAAAATGCGCATGCGTCGCATACAGTGGGGCCTGTTGGGCGGTGAACGAGAGCTCCTGCTGGCCCGCGTGGCCGAAGATCTCCTCACAGCCACGGATGAGCGCGTGCTCCTCGAATCGGCGATCGCGCTCCTCGGTGACTCCTTCGGCTACGGGCTGCGCTATGTCCTTTTGTACGACGCCGCGCGCGACGACCTCTACTTCCACGCCGGAGCCGGCCCGCAGGCCGAGAAAGCGCGCGGCTTCCGGACCAAGCTAGGCGTCGGTCTCACCGGGATCGCCGCGGCCACGCGGGCGATCGTGAACGTCGGCGATGTCGGCGCGGACGCTCGCTTCATCGGGACGACCGATTGCGTGTCGGAGATGTGCGTGCCGCTGCTCTCTGGCACCGACCTCATCGGTGTCCTCTCGATCCAGAGTTCGAAGCAACACGCCTTCGGGCCTGACGATGAGCGCCTCCTTTCTGCGATCGCCACGCTGTGCGCGCTCGCGGTCGGTCGCGTGCGCTCCGACGCGCGCATGCGCAGCTACGTGTCCGAGATGCAAGCCGTGTCGGAGGTGGCGCGCGTCGCGACGAACCTGCAGCTGACATCCACGATCGAGGCTGCGGTCTCGGCGTTCCAGCGCATCACGACGAGCGACTCGACGGCGATCTACCTCTGGGACGAGACGCGCCAACGACTACGTGCGGGCGCGCTGGTCTACGAGCCGCGGTTCTATCCCGGGAACTACCGGCAGAGCGTGTTCGCGCGCGACCTGGCGCTGGGCGAGGGCATGGTCGGATGGGCCGCGCTCCACCGCGAGCCAGCCCTCATCGACGACGTCGCCAAGGATTCGCGTCCGACGATGGTGGCGGGCGTCTCGCTCGAGTCGAAAGCGGCGATCGTCATTCCACTTGTCGCGGATGACCGGCTGCTCGGCGTGATCCGCGCCGTGAAGATGGGCGCCGGCACGTACACGCAGGACCACTTCCGACTCGCGAAGACGATCGCCGACCAGGCGGTCCTGACGATCGCGGCCACCCGCGCGTTCGAACGCGCCGAGAAGCTGGCTCTGACCGACGAGCTCACGGGGCTGTACAACACGCGTCACTTCCACGCCAGGCTGGACGAGGAAACCTCCCGCGCGGTTCGGCACGCGCGCAGTCTCGTGCTGCTGCTGCTGGATGCGGATGGCCTCAAGCTGGTGAACGACCGCTTCGGCCACCAGGAGGGTGACCGGCTCCTCCAGCACATCGCGTCGCTGCTATGCCGCGAGGCGCGCACGAGCGACGTCGTCGCGCGGGTCGGTGGTGACGAGTTCGCGGTGATCCAACCCGAGACCGAGGTCGCGGGCGGCCTGGTCGCGGCCGAACGGATCCGCTCGACGATGCGCGCCGAGCCGTACGTCACGATCGCTGGCGAAACGCCACCCACCAGTATCTCGATCGGCGTCTCAGGTGTTCCTCACCACGCGGGCTCGAGCGCCGATCTCTTCCGGTCGGCGGACGGCGCTCTCTACGAGTCCAAGCGGGCCGGCAAAGATCGCACGACCATCGCGACCGCCGTAGTGCCCGCGTAGAATGAGGTCTCTAGCCCAGGTGGTGTAACGGCAGCCACGCGAGTTCGAGGGGCTCGTGTCCGAAAGGACGTGCGGGTTCAAGTCCCGCCCTGGGCACAGACGCCATCCCGATCAGACTTTCACCCTCATCCACGCACCGCTCCTGAACCGCAGCGCAAACAGTGCCGCCCGAAGGAAGTAGTCGACCGTCACACCGAGCCAGATCCCCGTGAGCCCGAGGCCGATCGGGAATGCGAGCACATAGGCGAGCGGTAGTCGGATCAGGAACCAGTTCACGAGCGTGACCATCAGCGGATAACGCGTATCTCCCGCACCGCGCAGGGCGCCGCTGAGCGCGAAGATCACCGCCTGCGCGGGTTGACCGAGACCCACAACGGCGAGCGCGCCGATGCCCGCGATCACCACCGCACCGGAGTTGGTGAAGAGGCCGAGCAAGAAGCCGGGCACGACGATGAAGGCGATCCCCGCAGCCGTACCCCACACCAGCGCCATCTTTGCCGCGGCCCACCCAGCGCCGCGTGCGCGTTCGGGATCGCGCATGCCAAGGGACTGACCCACCAGCGCGCTCGCCGCCATCGAAAAGCCGATACACGGGAAGAACGAGAACGTCTCGATCTGGCCGATGATCTGATGTGCCGCGACGTCCTCCGTGCTCAGCCGGAACACGAGACCAGACAGTGCGAGGATCCCGAAGCTGAAAGTCGCGCTCTCCGCCGCGGACGGCAGGCTGATGCCGAACAGCACACGGATCGTCGAGCGCGTCAGATGCCACGGTCCGCCGGCGATGCTGAGGCCCGCGACGCCGCGCCACAGCAGCACGAACATGGCGAACATCCCGAGGACCCAGGCGATCGACGACGCGTACGCCGAACCCATCGGCCCGATCCGAAGCACGTTGATGAAGAGATACGCGAGCGTCACGCTCACTGCGATCCCGGCGACGCTGAGGAACATCGGCGTGCGGGTGTCGCCCGCGGCGCGCATCGCCGACGTGCCGATCAGCCAGAGCGTCGCGGCGCCGTTCGCCGCTCCGACCACCGATAGGACTGGCGCGCCGATCGCGACGATCTCCTCGTTCGCACCGAGCAGGCGCAGCAGCGGCGCCGAGAACAGCACGAAGAAGGCTCCGAAGATCAGACCCGCGATCGCGCCGAGCAAGAGGGACTGCCGTGTCGCATCCGCGGCTTCGGTCGGTCGCCCCTCGCCCATGCGTCGGCTCACGATCGCGACCGTGCCGATCGCGAGCGACCGCCAGACCGGGAACATCAGAAAGAGGAAGTTGCCTGCGGCTCCAACGCCGGCGGTGGCGGTCGCGCCGAGCTGCCCGACGAAGGCGAAGACCGCCGCGGTCCCGAGCGCACTGAGCGACTGCTCGATGATCCCGGGCCAGGCGAGCTCGAGCGCCGCGCGGCTCGGCGACAGTTTCGCAAGCTCCGCGGCGCGGGCGCTGGGTACGGGTGCCTCGTCCTCGACCTCCGACTCGGCCTGCTGGATGCTCACGCCGTGACGATCACACCCTGACCTTCGGTCACCTCGCCGATCCGTTCCGCCGATACGCCGTGCGCGGCACGCGCCCGCTCCCACGCCTCCGCGTGCGCTGCGGGCACGCCTACGAGCAGGCCACCCGACGTCTGCGGGTCGAGCAGCAGCGTGCGGAGCGCATCGTCGACGCCGTCGAACCGCACGCGTCCGCCGTCCACGAAGTGGGCGCGGTTGCGTTCCAGCCCACCGAAGTTCGCGCCGCGCGCGTGCTCGAGCGCGCCAGGTAGCAGCGGCACGAGGCGCGCGCTGATGCGGACACAGACCTTGGATTGCTCCGCCATCTCGTGCGCGTGACCCGCGAGCGCGAAACCGGTCACGTCCGTCGCCGCGTGCACGCCGGCGTCGACCGCCGCGCGAGCGGCGCCGCGATTGAGGGCCACCATCGATGCGACGGTGGACGCGAGGTCCTCGGGCGCGAGCGCGCCGTTCTTGTGCGCCGTGGTCAGAACACCGGTGCCGATCGGCTTGGTGAGCCACAGCGCGTCACCGACGCGGAGCGCGTTCTTCCGCAGGATGCGATCGGGGTGCACGCGGCCGGTCACCGCGAGGCCGTACTTCGGCTCGCGGTCGATCACGGTGTGTCCGCCCGCGACGACGCCGCCGGCCTCGCGCACCTTATCGACCCCGCCGCGGAACAGCGATTCGAGCTGCTCGAGGGACAGGTCTTCGGGCCACGCCGCGATCTGCAGCGCGAAGAGGACCTCACCGCCCATGGCGAAGACATCGGACATGGCATTCGCCGCGCCGATCGCGCCGGAGGCATACGCGTCATCGACGATCGGTGGGAAGAAATCGAGCGTTTCCACGATGGCCACATCGGGCGCGACGAGATAGACCGCGGCGTCGTCGCTCGGCCTTAGGCCGACGAGCAGCTCCGCGGGGCTCGGCTGTTGCTGAAGGGGGCGCAGGACCTGCGCCAGTGGGCCGGGGCCCAGCTTCGCGCCTCAGCCGGCGCAGGTCGCGAGTGTCGTGAGGCGGACCTCTTCGCGTGTGAACACGCCAGTCAGTCTAGGTATGTGACTCAGGGGAGTGCCGCGGGACTGCGGATCGTCGTGTACCAAACTCCAACGGCAAGAGCGATCAGCAGCATCGCGAGCGCGAGATATTGCGCGGGCCGTCCGCGCCCGATGACCACGAGCAGCAGGAGCACGACGGCTCCCGCGACGAGCGCAAGGTCGAGCAGAAGGAATAGCGACAGCGCGTTCAGATGACGTTGTGCTCCTTGATGAGCTCGCCGCGGCGGAACCGATCGTACGCGAGTGCGCTGACATCGAGCGTGGTGCGGCCTTCGGTGATGAGCTCCGCGATCGCCTCGCCAGTCGCCGGGGCGTGCATGATGCCGTGCCCGGAGAAGCCGGCCGCGCAGAGGAAGCCGTCCACGCCGACCGCGCCGATGATCGGGTGCTTGTCAGGCGTGTCCTCGTAGAAGCCGGCCCATCCGGTCTTGACGTTCGCGCGCTCGAGGATCGGCAGCCGGTAAAGCGCGCGCTCCACGAGGGTCGGGAGAAAATCCCAATTCACGCTGCTGTCGAAGCCCGGGCCGTCGGTCGGATCCGCCATGCCCATCAGTACGCCTCCGGACTCGCGGTGGAAGTAGAGGGATGACGCGAACTCGACGGTCAAGGGGAAGTCGCGATCCAGTCCGGGAACCGGCTCGGTAACGAAGATCTGCCGTCGGAGCGGCCTGATCGGCAGATCGACGCCGGCGAACGCGCCGACCTCGGCGCCCCATGCGCCCGCGGCATTCACGATCGTCGCGCACGCGATCTCCCCGCTCGGGGTGCGCACAGCGGTGACCCGGTCACCTTCGCGCGTGATGCCGACGACGGGCTCCTCCTCGCGGAAGCTCACGCCTTTGTCCCTTGCACGGGCAACGTAGCCATTCAGCAGGCTGCTCGGATCGCAGTAGCCGTCGCGCATGCAGAGCGTCGCGAATCGGAGATCGTCGACGCGCAGCTCCGGAAAGACACCGCGGACGCCAGCCGCGTCGAGGCGCTGCGCCGGCACGTCGAGTCGCTTCCACATCGCGAGCGACGATTCGAACGGCGCCACGTCGTGCTCCTCGGTGATGAGGAACAGGTAGCCGACCTGGCGGAGGTGCGGATCGACGCCCATCTCCTCCTGGAACCGCTCGATGCGCGGCAGCGAGCGCAGGGATAGCCGCACGTTGATCTCCGTCGAGAACTGGAGGCGCACCCCGCCCGCGTTGCGGGTCGTCGA
The DNA here is from genome assembly GCA_031389835.1 of Chloroflexota bacterium. GTDB lineage: Bacteria > Chloroflexota > Limnocylindria > P2-11E > P2-11E > CF-39. The sequence continues at coordinate 16,518 of JANMSU010000040.1, read as the reverse complement.
GCCGCTGCCGAGGTGGTCGCGTTCGAGGACGACGACATCGCGCACTCCGCGCGCGGCAAGGTGGTACGCGATGGACGCGCCGATGACCCCGCCTCCGACGATGACGACGTCAGCGCGCTCCACGCCGGCGGGGAGGTCCTCCTAGGACTGCTCCGGCGGCACGGCCGCCGGAGCGATGCGAACCATCGCGAGCATGGCCTTGTACAGCTCGAGGTAGTCACGCGATGCGTACGAGACCGCGCGTGGTCCGCTTCGTCGTGTCGTCGGGATGAGCTCCGCCATGTCGGCCATGGCGGACGTGAGGAAGACAAGCTCGATCTCGTTGGTGCCCTTTGGAACGAGCGGCTTCAGCTTCGGCCCGCGCTCGATGGCCCGTGCGGCGCCCTCACGCAGCGCTTCGCGCACGAGAGTGGGATGCAGCATCTTCGCCGAGAAGCGGCCGGTCGCGTCCTTCGTCTTCACGGTGACGACGTCGGGCACGAGCGCCCGTCCCTCGCGGCACGTCGCGTCGTCACCGGACACGAGAGAGACCGTCGCGCCGAAGTGGCCGGCCAGGTACGCGTTCAGCGTCGTCTCGCCGACCGATTTGCCGTTCAGGCGGCAGTCGTAGATCGCACGGCTCGCGTAGGTGTGATCCAGCACCGCCTTGGGATGACCCGCCCGACCGTGGTAGCCGACGAAGAAGCACGTGTCGTATCCGCCGTCGATCCCCTGCCCCATGCTCCACGGCTTCGCGGTGCCGACGACGAGCTCGGCGCGTGGATCGAGATCGTCAGCGAAGATGTTGTGCATCGAGCCGTGCGAGTCGTTCACGCAGATGCGGCGCGCGCCGGCGCTCGCGGCGCCGTCGATGCACGCGTTCGCCTCTTCGGCCATCCACTTGCGCGCGCGCTCGTACTCGACGCCCTGCATCATCACGTGGGAGTACGTTGCGACGCCGCCGAGGCCTTCCATATCGATCGAGATCCACACGCTCGTGGCGGCACGCTTCGGCACGGTGGCGATGGTAGGAGGTCGAAACCGACTGTGCCGACGGCGGGACTCGAACCCGCACCCGCTTACGCGGACGGCCTCCTGAAGACCGCGCCTCAACCAATTGGGCTACGTCGGCGAAGACTCAATTCTACGGTGACTCGGGCGTGCGAGGCACGCTGATCGCATGGCGCGCGGCGTAGGCAGCCCACTTGCGCCACTTACGTTCCAGTCGCGGAACGTTCAGATCAGCGTAGACCGCGGGAAGTAGCACACGCGAAGCTCGATTTCCGTATTTGAGCCGATACATGGGATTCTCGTGGCCCCTGCCTTTCAGAACCTCTAGGTAGCCCGAGATCCCAAGCGTGCACCCGAGCCGAACCTGAATCCACTCGACGTGCTTTCGGCTGGCCGAGTTGAAGTACGTCCATAACCTCTCGTACCTGTAGTTCCGGTACGTCCTCGGTGTCGGGTAATGGATCAGCGTCTAGATAGTTCCATCGCCATCGAGGAGGCCGCGTACGAGGGGCATGAGGTTCTCGTCGGGGACATGGATCCCGCCGAGTACAAGGCTCTTTCGGGGCATGAGCCCGATTGACATGAGCCACCGGTACAGCGCGGCGTAGCTGAACTGCCCACGGAACGCCCAGCCCCCGTACTCGCTCTCCTCACGCCGGTATCGGATGTGTGCCCTGTCAACCAGGCTCAGAAGTGTCCGCATAAGGTCCTCGTCCTTGGAGATGAACGCGATGTGGCGGCCGTCGCCGTAGAGGCAGCCGTCGGTCGCGATGAGGCCAACCGCGTAAGCAAGTCGAGCTGACCAGTTGATCGTTGCAGGGGCAGCGCGACGACGGTATTGCATGCCACGATGCGCGGCCGCGGCTCGCGCGACGCGGCCGTCAGTGGCCGAGGTAAGATCCTTGCTCCATCCCTTTCCTATGCCCGTATCTACGCACGAAATCGGGCGCCTGTGTTGTCGCACAAATGTGTTCGGGGCCTGCTATTTCATGCGACAAGCCACTTTGTAGGCTGAAGTCAGCGGCGCGCGGTCCTCACATACCAGTCTTCGGCATTCCAAAAGCGCTCGCGCGGATCGTTGATCGGCGCGATCTTGAGCCCCTGGACCAGCCGCGCCTGCGCGTAGAGATAGTCGCTGAAGTAGAGGAACACGACGGGCACCTCGGTCGCGATCGTCTGGAACACCGACGTATACAGCTCGCGCCGCTTTGTCTGATCCGTCGTACGGCGCGCCGCCTCGAGGCTCCGGTCCATCGATAGCGTCGAGTACCCCGAGAAGTTGTTCCCGGGCGCCTTGATCTCGCTCGAGTGGAAGAACGAATACGGGTCGGGGTCGCCGCTGACGCTGATCCCGATCAGCAGCGCGTCATACGCGCGCTCGCGCGCCGTGCTCTCGATCACCTCGCTGAACGGCATCGCCTTGAGCTCAACACGCATTCCGATGGCGGCGAGGTCGTCCGAGATCTGCAGCGCCGCGGACACGCGGGCCGGTTCGCTCGAGGTCGTGATTGCGAAGGCAAGCTGAACGCCAAAACGGTCGCGAACGCCGTCGCCGTCGTGATCCTTCCAGTCCGCTTCGTCAAGCATCGCCTTCGCTTCCTCGTGCGAGCGCGTGTGGCGCGTGATGTCGCGGATGTACGCCCACGACGCCGGCGGGACGAACTCCTCGGCGACCGCCCCACGCCCGTCGGCGGCGAGCTGTAGCACGCGACCACGGTCGATCGCCTTCGCGATCGCCTGTCGCACGACACGGTCACGGAAGGTCGGTTTCTCCGGCCGCACGTTGAGGAACAGCGCGGTGAAGTCGTTGGTGCCGAAGCTGTACAGGCTCACGTTCTTGAGGCCGCGCGCTCGCTCGGCATCGCCCGTCGAGAGGCCACCGACTCCGTCGATCTCCCCGCGGCCGAGTGCAGTGAGCGCCTCCGATGCGTCGGGGTACGAGCGGAGCACCAGCCGGTCGAGGTATGGGCGGGTGCGCTCCGGCCGCGTGCGATAGAAGGAGTCATTGCGCGCCAATACCGTCTGCCGGGCGTTGACCTCCAGAACACGGAACGGGCCGGAGCCGACCGGACTGCGGTTGAACGCGACACGGGGGAGCGCCGCGTAGTCGACCTTCGCGAGCAGATGCGACGGCAGCAGCGGCACCGTGGTACTCGCAGCGAACGGGCCGTACGAATCGGGCAGGACGAACCGGACGACGCGCTCGTCCACGCGCTCGACCTTCACGCCACGGAACGCGTCGCTGTATTGACCGACGTACGCCTTGTCCTGCAGCAGCGCGACGGTGTACACGACATCGTCCGAGATCACCGGCCTCCCGTCGTGCCACGTCGCGTCGTCCCGGATCTCGAACGTCCAGACTTTGCCGTCCTCACTCGTGGAGAAGGAGCGCGCGAGGTCGCCCTGAATGGATCCATCGCTGCGGTACCGGCTCAGCCCGCTGAACACCAGACGGACGACGTCCTCGTCGACGCGCGTCGCGGCGAGCACGGGATTGAGGAACTGCGCCGAGCTGATGACGCCTTCGACGTACGTGCCGCCATAGGTCGGCACGACGGTCTTGGTCTCGGCCCGGTCAATCACCACCGCGGCGCCGCTAACGACGACCAGCAGCGCGATCAGTGCGACGACGATGAACTTGTCGCGCGCCCTCACCTACGCGGCTGCGCGAGCGCCCAAGAGCGAAATGATCACGTAGACGACGATCAGGACGATCGTTAGCCGGAACAGCGTCCGCTCGAGGCCGCGACGGCTGCGGTAGGCGGTCGACTCACCGCCGAAAGTCGAGGACAGCCCGGTGCCGCGGGCCTGCAGGAGGATCGAGGCGCCGACGGCGACGGCAATGACGATCTGGGCGACCTGAAGAAGATCCATGAGTCACTCCATCCTAACGGCTAGCGGCGCGTGTAGACATGTAGCTGGCAGGGGGCGGACGCGCGACAGAGTGATTCCGCGGACCGCGTCAGCTGATAGCGCTCGAGCACCGCGGCGACGAGGTCCGGGTGCCAACGTTGGCGCTCATAGCCGGGCCCCGCTTCGATCCGCTCCAGATCGACCTCGGACACGACCGCGTCGAACCGGCCGGCCCGCACGGCATCGAGCAGCGCCGCGCCATCGATGCGCCCGGTGTCGTAGAGCCGCGACCAGAGGAAGAGGTCGTCAACGATCGGCTCGCGGCCGGTGGCCACGGCGAGGCCGCTGTCCTCGATCAGCACTGCTCCTGGCGCGTGGTCACGAACGAAGGCAAGGCGCTCCGGACTCCCCCATTTACCGGTCGGCTGCAGCAGACTCGGGAGACCGACGAACGGATTCAGCAGCGCGACCCCAAGCACGAGCTGACCGACTGACGCCAGTGGATATGCAGGAGCCGCCGCGAGCCGCGGCGCGAGTCCAGCGGCGATCAGAGCGAGCGCAGCTGAGAGGTCGAGGAAGTAGTTGATCGTTGCTCCCTCGCGACCCCCAAGCACCAACACGCCCACAGCACCGACGAGATACGCCCCGACGACTCCGCTCCAGGCGCGAGCCGACACGGCCGTTCCGATCGGCACCGCCAGCACCAACAGCGCGACCACCACCAGCCCGATCAACAGCTCGACGCGCCAGGGCAGAGCGTTCCATTCGATGACATGCAAGCGCATTGATTCGTCCGGCGGATGCGTGAAGAGAAAGACCACGACCGCAGTGACGACGCCCGCGCCGAGCGCGCGCAGCGCGGATGGCGGATCGCGCCGCGCAACGTACGCGAAGAGTGCGAGGCCCGGAATGAGCGCGGTCGGCTTCGCGAGCACGGCGGCGCCGACGAGAGCGCCGGCGAGCAGGTAATTCGGTCGCTCACGGGCGAGCGCGATGACGGCGCCCACCGTCAACGCGAGCGCAACGGGGTCGGGTTTCACCGCGGCGCCCCACTGCATCACGGGAACCGAAGCGATCCACGCCAGCGCGATCGTCGCGGCGACAAGTACGCCGGCGGGACGAGCGCGCCAAGCGACCGCACCGGCGACGAACAGGGTCGCGACGATGCTCAGCGCACGTCCCGTGATGAAGGGATCGTCGCCGAGCGCCGCGACATGGAAGTAGAGCGGCGGATAATTGGCCGCCACGAAGATCGGCTCGATCGCGCGCGTGACGAACGCGTTCGCATACTCCGCGTCTGCGCGCGCGAGGATCGCAGCGTGCGCGACGGCGCCCTCACCATAGAGGACGGGCCCGCGGAGCGTGACGGCCCAGATCCAGTTCCAGAGAACAACAGCCGCGAGGGCGGCTGAGGTGACGCCGTACGCCCACCACGCCCAGCTCGCGCGCATCAATCCCCCCGCGGTCGCAGGAGCGAGCGGCCGGTCATGCGCTCGGGAACGGGAAGACCCAGAAGCGTGAGAAGCGTCGGCGCGACGTCGCGTAGACCGCCGTCCCGCGCTGAGAACCGCTCCGCGTCACGCGCGGCAAACACGACCGGGACGGGATTCATCGAGTGCTGCGTGTTCCGCCCGCCGTCGGGGAACAGCAGCTCCTCCGCATTCCCGTGATCCGCCGTCACGAGCACGCAGCCACCCGCGGCCAGCGCAGCGTCCACGACACGCCCGACCGCGACATCGGTCGCCGCCATCGCCGCGCGAGTCGCTTCGAAGCTCCCGGTGTGCCCGACCATGTCGGGATTCGCGAAGTTCACGATGGCGAAGTCGTACGTGCCGCTCTCGATCGCCTTCACCAACGTGTCGGCCACGCCCGCCGCGCTCATCTCCGGCTGAAGGTCGTACGTCGCAACTTTCGGTGACGGCACGAGATGCCTGTCCTCACCGGGGAACGGCGGCTCGTGCCCACCATTGAAGAAATAGGTCACGTGCGCGTACTTCTCGGTCTCGGCCGTGTGGAACTGCTTCTTGCCGGCCTCGGCGAGGACCTGGGCCATCGGCTCGACCTCGGCCGGCGCGAACGCGACTTTCACTGTGGGCGTCTCGACCTTGTAGTCGGTCATCGTGACGAACGTCAGACCCTGCGGGACGCGTTTGCGCGGAAAGCCGCTGAGCTCCTGCTGCATCAGCGACCACGTGAGCTGCCGCGCGCGATCGGGACGGAAGTTGAAGAAGATGACCGCGTCACGGTCCTGCATCGGCGCGCCGTCACGGACCACGTGGGGTCGCATCAGCTCGTCGCTGCACGCGCTGTCCTCGTAGCACCGCTGCACGGCAGCGATCGCGCTGTCGCACCGCGGTCCCAGCGCATCGACGATCGCGTCGTACGACAACTGGGTGCGCTCCCAGCGCTTGTCGCGGTCCATCGCGTAGTAGCGGCCGTGCACGGTCGCGATCGGCGCGCCGATGGCCGGCAGGAGGTCCAGCGCGCTTCGCGGCGGCATGTCGCGTCCATCGAGGAACGCGTGAACGACGATGCGCGAAGCACGCTCGCGCTTCGCCAGCTCCACGAGCGCGCCGAGATGCTTCATATCCGCGTGCACACCGCCGGTGGAGATGAGGCCCAGCAGGTGGAGCGTCCCGCGCTCGTGGACCGCGGCGCACGCCGCCCGCAGCGCGGCGTTCTGGAAGAAACTGCCGTCGTCGATCGCGTCGTTGATGCGGACGAGCTCTTGGTACTGGATGTAACCGGCACCCATCGTGAGGTGTCCGACCTCGCTGTTCCCCATCACGCCGTCGGGCAGACCGACCGCGCGGCCGCTGGCGTCGAGCTTCGCGTGGGAGCCGCTCGCGAGCAGCGCGTCGAGACGCGGCGTCTTGGCCCGCGTCACCGCGTTGCCCGGCGCATCGGGTGCGATGCCCCAGCCGTCAAGCACGCAGAGCACCACCGGACGGTACGCCGCGGTCAACCGAATTCCCGCACGATCGCTCCGAACTCCTCGGCCTTGAGTGACGCGCCACCGACGAGCGCTCCGTCGATGCCATCCGCGCGCGCGAACTCCTTCGCGTTCGCCGCCGTGACGCTTCCGCCATACAGGACCGGTGTGCGATCACCCGAGAAGCCGGCGGCCTCGAGGGTGCGGCGGATCACGCGCGCCGCGGTCATCGCGTGTTCTCCGGTGGCAGGCCGTCCGGTCCCGATCGCCCAGATCGGCTCGTATGCGATCACGAGCTGGGTAGCGCGCTCGCGATCCGCGCGCAGCGGAGCGACGTCCGCCGCGACCTGCCGCGCGATCACGGCCTCGGCGTCGCCGGCGAGATGCTCCTCTTCACTCTCGCCAACGCACAGCACCACCCGCAGCCCGGCGGCGATCGCGCGCGCCAGCTTTCGGGCAACCCGTGTGTCATCGTCGCCGAGGTCGCGACGGACCTCCGAGTGTCCGACGATCGTGCCGGCCGCGAGGCCGGCGAACATCGAGGCGCTGGTCTGCCCGGTGTACGCGCCCTTGTCCTCCCAATGCACGTCCTGCGCGTACACGAGAACGCGAGTACCGCGAAGCTCCTCAGCGACGGTCGCGAGCGCGACCGCCGAAGGCGCGACGGCGACAGCCACCTCGCCCTGAAGTGCCGTGGACGCGACCGCGCGCGCGAGCGCGACCGCCTCCGCGATGGTCGGCGGATTCATCTTCCAATTGCCGACGACCAGGCGCGACCGCGTCACCGCGCGGCCTCTACGACACGTCGCAGCCGCTGGCGGACCACCCATTTCGTCGTATCGAGGCGAGCTGCGAGCTCGGCGAGCGTCGCCTCGGGCGCTCGTCGCCGCGCGGCCGCCGCTGCGCGCACCTCCGGGGGTAGCTGCGCGAGGCGTCCGGATCCCATCAGCGCCTTCACGGCCTCGATCTGATCGCGTGCAGCGACGACAGCTCGCGCGAGATTGGCGGCGTCCGCGTTGACGCTCGCGTTGGTGCGACCGCGCATCTCGCGGGACACCCGTCGCGTCTCGAAACGAAGGAGCGTCTCTCCAGCGCCGGCGTGGCGCAGGAAGGACGCGATCTCGTCCCCAGCGCGAAGCATCAGGACCTGACGACCGCGGCGGACGCGCGAGCGCGGCGCGAAACCTTCGCGCTTGAGGACCGCGCGCGCTCGTGTCGCCTCGCCGCGCGGCGGACGGAGCTCGAGCAGATAGCCCGACGGCCCGGCGGAGACCGAGCCGCCCGCGAGAAAGAGGCCGCGCAGGTACGTTCGCCGGCAGCACTCGCGTCGGAGCGACGCCCGACCACCGACATGCTCCGCCCCATGCGCCAGGCGCCGCGCCGGAGCGCCGAGATGCTCCGCGCGCGGGAGCAGCGCGGCCAACACGCGGCGGTCGCAGTCCGAGGGCCGGACACGCGCAAGCTCGGCCTTCACTTCTTCGGATAGCGGCGACCGCTGCGCCCGCGTCACGCCCCGTGGGCTCAAGTCGCCACCTCCGGCCGTCCGACGTCGCGATGCTCCACCGTGATCTCGCCGGGCCAGAAGTCCTTCAAGCGATTCGCCACCTCGTCCGCGATCACGACCGACCGATGCCAGCCCCCGGTGCACCCGAACGCCAACCCGAGCCGCGCTTTCTTTTCGTCCTGATAGCGCGGGAGCGCGAACTTCAGGAACGGCATGAGATGCGTCAGGAACTCCTGCGTCGCGGGGTGACCCAACACGTAGTCGCGCACGGCCGGGTCGCGGCCGGTCTTCGGTCGGAGCGCCGGTATGTAGAACGGGTTCTCCATGAAGCGCACGTCCAAGACGAGATCCGCCCCAGGTGGCATGCCGTTCTTGTAGCCGAAGCTCGTCACGTGAACGAGCATGCCGGAGGTGCCCGCGCCGTAGAGCGAATGGAGCGTGTCGCGTAGGTCCTTGACCGTGAGGTACGTCGTGTCGATGACCTTGTCGGCGCGCGCGCGTAACGCGTTCAGGACGCGCCTCTCCTCGTCGATCGAAGGTTGCACGCCGCCGGCAGCCTCCAGAGGATGCCGATGACGGGTCTCGCTGTAGCGGCGCAGCAGCACCTCGTCGGACGCGTCGAAGAACAGGATGTGTGGGCGATCGCCGTCGGCTGCGAGCTCGTCCAGCGCGGCGCTCGCCTGCGCGAACAGCGCGCCGCTGCGCGCGTCGATGACGAACGCGACGCGCGGGTGCCCGCCCTTGCGGCACACCTCGAGCGTGGTCTTCATCAGTGCGGGCGGGAGGTTGTCGAGCGTGTAGTAGTCGAGGTCTTCGAAGACCTTCACAGCCTGGGACTTCCCGGAGCCGGAGAGGCCGGTCACGACGACGAAGTCGGGCGAACCCGTCGTCGCCATCACGCGCAGGTCGTCAGTCCGGCAGGACCATCGAGAGGGCCCAGCTGACGAGCGAGATCAGGACCGACGCGGCGAGCGCGACGATGAATCCGTTCACCGCGAACCCGAGGAACGGGATCGCCGAGACCAGCAGCAGCATCAGCGCGTTGATCACGAAGATGAAGAGCCCCAGGGTGAGGCAGGTGATCGGCATCGAGACCATGACCAGGATCGGCTTGACGATCGCGTTCACGATCCCAAGGGTGAGACCGGTGAGGATGAGCGAGAGGTAACGGCCTAGCTCCCCCATCCCGTAGTCGACCTGGCCCCACTTGATGGCGTCGGGCTGGTAGATGTTGACCACATAGGCGGCCACGACGATGGCGATGGCGTTGATGAGCGCGCGCCAGACGATGCCCATGGCCAAAGACTAGCGCGGCGCGCTAGTACTGTCCGAGCGTGCCCCGGACGCGCATGGAGCGCTCGGCGCGGGCGAAGGCCCAGCGGCCCAGCGGGAAGACCAGCAGCGTCGTCACGACGAGGCCGGCGTACTCGAGCGCCGGATCGAACAGCGGACGCGCCCCGAGCGCGTGCTGACGCAGCAGATCCATCGCGTACGTAGTTGGGAGCAGGAGCGCCAGCGGCTGGATGAGCCCCGGCAGGAACGTGATGGGAAAAGACACGCCGGAAGCAACGCCGAACAGAAAGTTCGTGCAATCGATGAAGAAGTTCGCCTCTCGGACCACGAGAACGATACCGGCGAGAAGGAAGGCCACGCCCAGCATCGCGACGACGGCGATCAGCATCGCGGGCAGCGCGAACACGATGTCACCGCTGAAATGAAGATCGAAGAACGCGATGCCTACGGCGAAGAGGATGAGCTGCCCGGCCAGAAAGACGACGAGTCCCTGGAGCATGCGCCCGATGAGGATCGTGTCGTGGCTCGTTGGCGTCAGCCAGGTCGGCTCGAGCGTGCCCATATCCATCTCCCAGCGGAGAGACATCGCAATGAACCAGAACGCGGTCGAGATGAGACCGGCCATCACGCCACCCGTGAAGATGAACCCGGAGAGGTTGTCCGTCCCGATCGCGGAGTCGAGCCCGACGACACGACCACCCACGGCGAACGCCGTGCCGAAGAGAAAGGCCGGGATCACGCCCTGATACAGCGGGGTGAACACCATGCCGAACATCGACCACTTGTAGCGGGACAGCGTGAGGAGATCCTTGCGGGCGATCGCCAGGGCAGCGCGTACCTCGTTCATCAATACCGTCCCAGCATCCCGTCCCGTCGCGCACTCCGTTCGAGGAAGCGAAACGTGACGATGGCGAACGCAGCCAGCAGCAGGCTGAGTCCCACCGTGATCGCGAGGTCCAGCGCGATGTCACCAAGGCCCAGCCCGCGCAGGAGCACAGCCCGGATGTCCTGAACGATGTAGGTCGGCGGGAGCGCCCACGCGACCGCTTGCGCCCAGCCAGGAAGCATCACGACGGGGAACGTGATGCCGCAGGTAAGCACGAAGAGGCCGCGGACGAGCTGGACGATCGGTCCGATCTCGCCGAAGCGGAGGACGCCCGCCGCGAACAGCGCTCCGATCGCGTAGAGCGACGGCAGCGCGAACGCAACGACGACGAGCGACCGCAGGACTCCGTCGAGCGGAAGGGCGACACCGAAGATCAGCCACATGGCCACGCCCATGACCACGAACGTGATCACGAGAGTCGGCAGCGCGGCGGCCGGCGGACCGAATAGCGCGACCATGCGGGATGTCGGGGTGAGGAATACGGCTTCAAGGCTCCCCCGCATCTGCTCGGTCCGGAGCGCCGTTCCCGGCCCCCACAGGATCGTGGAGAGCCACATGTACATCGCGAAGCCGACGAACACGAAGCCGGCGAACTGGGTCGTGCCCGAGCGCTCCGCGAACGCCGCGATCGAACGCGGGTCCGAACCGGAGAATGCCTGACCCATCAGCACGTACGACGCCGGAAGCAGGACGGGCCAGAAGATCAGCCCCATCCACTGGGTCGGGTAGCGGCGCGCCGTTCGCAGCTCTTTCCGAACGGCCGCGACGAACGCGCGGAGGTCAGCGACGACCAGCGTCATTCGCGCAGAGCGCGACCGGTCAGCGAGAGAAAAACGTCTTCCAACGTCACCGGCACCACTTCGACGTGACGCACCGTCCCGCCTGCGGCCTGCGTGGCATCGAACGCCGCGGGCACGAGCTCGCGCGCGGACGCGCAGTGCATCGTCACCGCCAGCGTCCCGTTCGTGCGCTCCTGTCGCGCGACGGTCCCGATCCGACCAAGGCGCTCGAGGAGCGCCACGCCGTCTCCGGCGAGACCGATATCAAGCCGCACGATCTCCTCAGCCCGGATCGTCCGTTTGAGCGCGGCGGGGGCGTCGAGCGCGACGATCTTGCCATGATCGACGATCGCCACGCGGTCACAGAGCTGATCAGCCTCCTCCATGTAGTGCGTGGTGAGAAGGACCGTGCGGCCCTGGGAGCGCAGATCGCGGACGCGATCACGCAGGTCGCGCGCCGACTGCGGATCGAGACCCACGGTCGGCTCATCGAGGATGACGAGCGGCGGATCCGGCAGCAGCGCGCGAGCGAGCGCGAGCCGCTGACGCATGCCTGTCGAATAGCGCTCGACGTAGTCATCCGCGCGGTCGCTGAGCTTCACCGCGGCGAGCGCCCCTTCTATGCGCGCCTTCATTCCCTTCGGCGGCACGTGATAGAGCGCGGCGAAATACTCCAGGTTCTCGCGGGCGGTGAGCTTCCAGTAGAGGCTGCGCTCGCCGGAGAGCATCGCCCCGAGCTTCGCCCGCACCTCGCGGGGGTGGCGCGCGACATCGATACCGAGCACCTCGATCGTGCCGCTCGTTGGCTCGAGCAGGGTCGACAGCATCTTCATCGTGGTGGTCTTGCCGGCGCCGTTCGGTCCGAGTAATCCGAAGATCTCGCCGCTCTCTACTCGGAGGTCGATCCCATCGACAGCGCGGAACTTCGTGCGCTTGTCGGGCTCACCGCGCAGCCTCTGCCACGCGGTGTAGCGACCCTTCTCGAATTCTTTGACCAGACCCGTCGCGACGACGGCTGGCGTCACTCGACGAAGATCTCCACCCGGTCCTCGTTGTCGGCGATGTCGACGAACTTACCGGGGTAATCGATCGTGCGAAGCAGCTCGTCGAGGTCGATCCCGAACTTCGAGAGATGGCCCCGGACGAGCCCGCTCGAGGCGAGCTTCATCTTTCCCACGCGCGCGATCGCGAGGGGGATGGCGACGTTGACCTTCTGCTGGCCGGCCTCGGTGACGCGGATGCGCAGGATGCGTCCGCGAGCGCCGGGCGGCATGGGCGGCTCAGGGCCCATCGGCGGCTGGGGTGGGAGCGGTGGGGTCGGGCGACGCGGCCGCTCGTCGATGTCGCCGAGGGCACGAAGAAGGCGGAATGCTTGCTCGACGTCGATCTTGCCGTCGGCGAGGAGTTTCAGGACCTGCTTGCCCTCGTCGCTCGGCACCTAGCGGCCCCGGTGCGCGTCGTCGAGCGCGGCTGCGGCGTCGTCGACGCCGAGCTCGCCACGCGCGAGACGCTCGAGCACCGAGCGCACCTGGTCGCGCGACGACGTATCCATTGGTCGGGTCTTCTCGACGTCATCCGCGGCCGCCTCAGCGGGCGCGGACCCAGCTGACTCCGCGGACTCCTCGGCGTCATCCGGCGCGACGGCAGTCGTGCCGTGCACGGTGAGGTCGCCGCTCACGGTCTTTACGGCCACGTGGGCTTGACCAGAGCCGAGGACGACGCTGTATTCCTTGCGACCGCGCGGCAAAATGCGGGCGGGCAGCAGGCACTCGATGTCGCCGCTGGCGGTCCGGTATTCGATCGTCGCGTCGGGATCGGACAACGCAAGCTCCACATCGCCACTGATGGACTTGAACCGGTGCTCTTTGCGCGGGTCAAGACGCCCTTCGATGAGGACGTCGCCGCTCACCGTGTGGATTTGACTCGAGCGCAGGGCCGCGGCGACGATCGTGACGTCGCCGCTGACAGTGTTGCCCTCCAGGTGGCCGACATAGCGACGGCAATCGACGTCTCCGCTGACGGACTTGATCCGCATCGGCCCCTGAATGTCGTCGAGGCCGACGTCGCCCGAGACCGACTGCACCTCTAGCGGACCGCGGATCCCTTGGACTGAGATCTCGCCGCTGACCGTCTGCGCATCGATCGCGCACTCCCCAGGTACGGTGATCTCGAAGTCGACCCGGAACCGCTTGCCACGGAAGAGGTCCAGCCAGCCACGCTCCTGCTCATACAGGTGCGGCTCGACGTGCAGCTCCTCACCTTGCTGATCCATCCGGACCTCGAGGTTCTGCAGTAGCCGCTTGGCGCGGTCCTCGCTCCCGGCGCTCACGCGCTTGCGCGCGACGACCCGGATTTCACCCGCAGCACCCGCCGCCGTGATCGACGTCTCTCCCGAAACGTTGCGGACGCGCAGCCTCGGCGTGCCTTTGAAAGTGAAGCGCTCTTCGACCGTGTCGGAGTAGCTCTCACCGCCTGCATCAGCGACGAAGTCCCCTACTAACGAGCGGGCGAACTTGCCGGGATCGAACTCCTTGCCGTCCAGCGTGAAACCGTGACCCCCGGAACGGAATTCGATCCGGTGGGACTCGTGCTCCGCTCGGCGTGCGGCGCGCTCCGCGTGGCGTGCCTCGCGCTCGGCGTCACGAGCGGCGCGCCGGGCCTCGCGCTGGGCGTTCTTCGCCGCATCCTTCGCGGCGTCGCGCGCATCCTCGTAGTCGCGACGGTCCTCGGTCATACGGTCGGCTCGCTCTCGAGCAGATTCGCGGCGTCGTCAGCCGCGATGCGCCCTTCGGCGAGCTCCCGGAGGATCTCCTTGCGCCGCTCGCTCTCCCGATCCGGCTCGGCCTGCGACGGGAAGCCCAGTGCGCGGATCATCGCATCGAGGCGAGAACGTACGGTCGGGTACGAGATGCCGAGCTCGCGTTCGATGTCCTTGAAGTTTCCGCGCGCTCTGATGAATGTTTCGAGGAAGTCGAGCTGCTCGGGCGAAAGGGCATGGAAGCGACCGAGCGAGAAGGAGCCTTCGAGCCGCGTGCCGCAGCCATCGCACTCGAGGCGAACGGCTTTGAGCTGCGCGGAGCAGATCGGGCACTTCGAAACGACTGGATTCCCCACCTAGCGAAGATGCGCGCCGACCTAAATGAAAGTCAAGCGTTCCTCACGGTTCTGTAGCCGAGATATCGAAACGATGAGGTGACGGAACGCATCGCGGGTCACACTGCTGGGACGGGGACGCCTCACCAGCGTCAGGTCGACAGCGCCTGCTTGATGCGCTCGGCCAGCGCCGTTCCGACTCCGCCCACGGCGGCGAGCTCTTCGACAGGCGCTTCCTGCATCGCCCGCACAGAGCCGAACTTTCGGAGCAGAGCCCGCTTGCGCGCCGGACCGACCCCGGCGACGTCATCGAGGATCGAGCGAACGGCTCGGCGCGACCGGACTTTTTGGTGATAGGTGACGGCGAACCGGTGCGCTTCGTCGCGAATGCGCTGGACCAGATAGAGGCCCTGCGCGGTGCGCGGCAGGACGATCGGGTCCGGCCGGTTCGGTACGAACAGCTCCTCGCGCTCCTTCGCGAGCGCCGCGATCGGGATCTGCAGGCGGCCGGCGTCCGCGAGAGCCGCGAGGCCGGCGGACAGCTGCCCCTTGCCGCCGTCGAGGATGACGAGGTCGGGCAGCGGCCACGAGGACTGCGACTCAGGCGACGTGGATCGGGCGAAGCGCCGTCTCAACGTGTCGCGCATGTTCGTGAAGTCGTCGTTCCGATCGGAGATGCGCGGGCGGAAGCGGCGGTATTGCGATTTCGCCGGACGGCCGTCCTCGAAGACGATCATCGAGCTCACCACGCTCGTGCCTTGCACGTGGCTCACGTCGTAGCACTCGATGCGCTTCGGGGGTCCCTCGAGGCCGAGCGCCTCCTGCAGCTCGCGCAGCGCGACCTCGGTCTTGCCGCGGTCCGCGAGCCACCGCACGCGCTCCTGCTCGAGCGCGTCCTTCGCGTTGCGCTCGGCTAGCTCCGCGAGATGCCGCTTCTTGCCACGCTGTGGGACATGCAGACGCACCGGGCCGCCGCGGCGCTCGGTGAGAAACGCTTCCAACGACTCGAACTCGGGCAGGGTCGCCAGCGCGACGATCTCAGGCGGCAGCATCGTCGCGGCGCTGTAGTGCTGCCGCAGGAACGAAGCGATCACCTCTGCGGCGGGCGCGCCCTCTGATCCCTCGAGCGCGAAGTGATCGCGTCCGACGATCGTGCCGTCCCGCACGCGGAAGAGCTGCACGACCGAGTCCCCTTCGGCCGTTGATGCGGCGAGCACGTCGAAGTCGTCGCCCTTGTAGGCATGGACTTCCTGACGGTCCAGTGTGCGATCGATCGCGACCAGACGGTCCCGCAGTGCGGCCGCGCGCTCGAACTCGAGCGTCTCCGCGGCGGACTGCATCTCTTTGCGCGTCGCGCGCGCGAGAGTCTCGTAACGTCCCTCCAGGAAGAGAACGCTCTTGTCGATCGTCGCGCGGTACTCGTCCTTGGTCGTATTGCCAACGCACGGCGCCGTGCATCGCTTCAGATGGAAGAGCAGGCACGGTCGCCCTCCGGGGAGCGCGCTCGGCGGGACGGTCCGACCCTCGCCCTCGTCGCCCGCCAGGATCGTGAGCTTGCAGGTGCGATACGGGAACAGCTTCTGGAGCAGGTCGAGCGACTGATCCACGGACTTCGCGTTCGCGAACGGGCCGAAGTAACGCGCGGTGCGGTCGCCGAGCGAGCGCGTCCGCAGGATCCGCGGAAAGTCCTCGCCGAGCGTGATCTTCACGTAGGGATAGGACTTGTCGTCCTTGAGGCGGATGTTGTACCGAGGCTTGTGCTGCTTGATGAGGTTCGCCTCGAGGAGGTACGCCTCCGAGATCGAGCCGGTGACGGCGAACTCGACGCGCTCGGAGCGTTCGACCATCCGGATGTGGCGCACGTTGAGGTCGCTACGCGCCCAGGGGCCCCTACCCCTGGGGCCGAAGTACGCCCGGACGCGTTCGCGCAGGACGTCGGCCTTCCCCACATAAAGGACGCGGCCGCGTGAGTCTTTGAACAGGTAGACGCCCGGCGCGTCAGGGAACGACGCGACCTGGGCTTCGAGGCTCTCGCGACGCTCGTCCTTGTTCATGCCCCAGGCTCCAACGGTTATCCTTTCACGCGGCGGAGGGAACTTTGCGCGAAGCGAAAGAGACCAGCGCGACCCCGAAGCGCGCCCGGCGATCGGTCCAGTCGGTCGATCGGGCGCTCGACCTGCTCGAGGCG